>JAJRXE010000373.1 GCA_024276455.1 Calditrichota bacterium | reverse complement strand
GCTTTTTTGTTTTCGGGAGATGTTCACGCTCACCCCCTTAAATCAGCCGGGAGAACTGCCCACTCCCTCCCCCACCCAACCCCGGACGGCAAACGCGGGCGGAATATCGGACTCCGGATAACACCGGGTGTGGGCTCGAGTCCCTCCTCCGGCATTGCCGCAACCTCAAAAAAAGTTTCAGCGGCCTTTTTTTTCGACGAGAAAAGAGGAAGATTTTCGTGGGGTGAATGGAAAAAGGGCAAAACTTAAATTTCGAATAATACTTTCCGATCTTCAACAACCGAAACCTGGATCACACTCAATCATCTTACTCGGAAGTCGAGGACTTCAAAGTTAGAGATTATTTGAATTTGGAAATTTGTACACAGGGATTGCTAAAACCGGTTAAAAAACCACCAATCTATTCCTTAAAATTCGCTTCATCCATTAAACGGCAGGCTTCCAGCAAGATATTCATAGTCGAACCCTGGATATTGGGTTCTACTTCTTCCGTGGTGGGCTCAAATTTGAAACTTCCTTTTTTAATCTGCACCATTGCATTAATCGCTTCTTCTCCCCTCGCATTGCCGTAGCGTGCAAAAATCATATTCCCATCCTTAAAAATTACTTTTCCGGTTTCCTCGCTCATAATCTCAAGCCGACCACTCCGCTTGTTCAAGTTTAAAAGCTGAATCAGTTCCACCAGCGAAAGGTCTTCCAGGTTACCTTCGAATCCTTTTATTGCCACTCCTCCTCCACTATCCATTGATTTGACGCGGTTCGCACGTTGAATCAGTGCTTCTACTTTTTCCAACAGCACTTTCCGATCGACCGGTTTGATCAAATATTCATCGGCCCCGGCCCGAAATCCGCGAATCTCCATTTCCCGGTCGTCCAAACTGGTCAAAAAGATAAACGGAACCATCGGAATGGAGGAATTTTCCCGGATCATCCAGCAGAACTCAATCCCATCGGTCTGAGGCATCATCACATCGGAAATAATCAGATCAGGTTGAATGCGATTGGCAAATTCCAGGCCTTCGTCCCCATTTTCCGCCGTAAACACCTCGTAACCAGCCCGCTCCAGACTGATTTTAAGCAATTTTAACACGTGGGGATTGTCGTCTACGATTAAAATTTTTTTAGGCATGGGTCATGCCTTTTCATTTACCTGATCTTGAAAACACACATTTAATTCTTTATTCGCTTTTAACTCATCCAGCCGTCTAACCGGAGTTGTAAACGGTGCCTGATGCAATTTTTCCGGGTCTCGTTTTGCTTCTTCCACAATTTGGTTGAATACCTCGGCAAAGTAATCCAACATTTCTTTATTTTCGGACTCAGTGGGCTCAATCATTAGCGCTTCTTTGACAACTAACGGAAAATAAACCGTCGGAGCGTGCAAACCGTAATCCAACAGCCGCTTCGCCAAATCAATCGTTTTTACACCGGTGGTTTTGAATAGTTCCTCCGCGCTCAGAACAAATTCATGCATCGGACGGGTTTTGAAAGGCAGTTCCAGCACTCCTTCCAGCTTTTTCAGTAAATAATTGGCATTAATAATTGCATTCTCGCTGATCTGCTTTAGCCCCCTGGAGCCCTGCATACGAATGTAAACGAACGCGCGCACCAGGGCGGCAAAGTTACCGTAAAAAGTAATCATGCGACCAATGGAATGAGGAATATCGTAATCTAAAAAGTATTGCCCATCTTTCTGGTTTACAATTGGCGCGGGCAGAAAATCTTTCAAACGCTCGCTTACCGCCACAGGTCCTGAACCCGGCCCACCGCCACCGTGAGGGGTGGAAAAGGTTTTGTGGAGGTTAAGGTGCAAAACATCGAATCCCATCTCTCCGGGTTTGACGATGCCCAGTAAAGCGTTGAGATTGGCACCGTCCATGTACATCAGCCCCCCCACTTCCCGGATCATTTTCTCAATTTTCACAATCCGGCGCTCGAAAATTCCCAGGGTGCTGGGATTTGTAAGCATGATGCCGGCCACATCCTCGTCTAATTTCGCTTTCAGATCCTCCAGATCCACCAGCCCATTTTCGTCGCTCTTTACTTCCACTGCCTTCATCCCGGCAATTGCGACCGAAGCGGGATTGGTGCCGTGGGCGGAATCCGGTACCAGCATTTTGGTACGGTTTTCGCCATTCACCAGGTGATATTTCCGAATCATCTTACAACCGGTAAGCTCCCCGTGTGCCCCCGCCGCCGGTTGCAAAGTAATCCCCGGCATTCCCACAATTTCCTTCAGGTATTCCTGTAGCTCGTACATCAGCTTTAAGGCTCCCTGCACCGTGCTCGCTTCTTGATGTGGGTGCAAGCCGCTAAATGCATGGTGAGCAGCCACATCCTCATTAATCTTAGGATTGTACTTCATGGTACAGGAACCCAGCGGATAAAATCCTTTGTCCACGTGGTGATTCAGGGTCGAGATGTTCACAAAGTGACGAATGACTTCATTTTCCGCCACTTCGGGGAGCTGCAACGCGCTCTTGCGCCGCAAACCGGCCGGAATGAGCTCTTCAATGTTCTTTTCGGGGAGTTCCTCCGCGGGGAGGTAATGTTTCTCAATATTTTTCCGATCCAGCTCAAAAATCAATTTTCTGTACATAGTGCGACCTCAACTCTTTTTACCCGCATCCTGCATTTTGGAGTGCCGGATGGTAATATTCCTACCACTCGCTTTTGCATGGTTTAAAGTTTTTTCCGCTTCTAATAAAATTTCCTCTAGAGTCTTGAACTTTTCCGGATCGACTTCCAGAATTCCCACACTCACGGTAATATGTTGATACTCGTGTTTGCGCCGGGGAGATAGTTTCTTTAATTCGTAAAATCCCTGGTCGAAAAAACTGGTCTGCTCCACGGCCGAACGGATTCTCTCCGCCTCGTAATAAGCTCCGGTTTCGTCCGTGTGGGGGAGAATAATGAGGAAACGGTTTCCTCCCCAGCGAAAAACAATATCCGTATTGCGGGTGTTATTCAAGATCAGATTGGCAATGCGCATTAAAATATAGTCGCCGGTCTGATCGCCAAACACTTCATTGATTTTCCGGAAAAAATCCACATCGGCGACCACAACGGAAAGGTTGCCTTTGTACCGTTTTGCGCGGGCAAATTCTTCCTGCAGCCGTTTCTGCAAAAAAGTGCTGTTGTACACCCCGGTCAGGGGATCCACTGCCTGCACCGCTTCCAGAT
>JAJRXE010000372.1 GCA_024276455.1 Calditrichota bacterium | reverse complement strand
TTGAGTTTGTCGAAAAAGTCGAAAATGACCTCCGAAAGGGGAAATTCGTAGTGAATGTCTGCCCGGGAAGGATCGATGTAACTGGTGTTTTTCAGGATGCCTCGCCGGGTGGTGGCCAGTTTCATAATATTGCCGATGTAATCGGGTGGGGTAACAATCTGAGCATTGATGTAGGGTTCTTCGATCTTCTCGATTTTCACCGGATCGGGCATTTTGGTGGGATTCTCGATGGTTAACACCTCGCCGTCGGTGGTGGTGACCCGGTACACTACATTGGGGGTGGTGACAATGATTTGCTGTCCAAACTCCCGTTCCAGGCGTTCCTGCACTATTTCCATGTGAAGGAGCCCCAGAAATCCGCACCGGAACCCGAAACCCAATGCGGTTGAGGTTTCCGGTTCGTACTGCAGCGCCGAATCATTTAGGGCCAGTTTCGCTAAAGCGCTGCGCAGGTCTTCATATTCCTGATTAACGACCGGGTAAATTCCGCTGTAAACCATTGGTTTCACCCGCCGGTAACCCGGCAACGGTTCGGGCGCCGGATTTCGGCTGTGGGTAACGGTGTCGCCCACCCGAATGTCGCGCACATTTTTAGCGCCGCAAATCAGGTATCCCACTTCGCCGGTGTCCAGCTTTTCAGTTGGGATTTGTTTCAGGCGCAAAAATCCCAGTTCTTCCACCTCGAACTCTTCCCCGGTGGCAAAAAATTTGATCTTATCTTTCACGCGAATCGATCCGTTGAAGACTCGTATCAGTGCCACCACGCCCCGGTAATTGTCAAAACGAGAATCGAAGATTAGCGCTTGCAGGGGGGCTTTCGGATCGCCTTTGGGAGGCGGTATCCGTTCGATGATCGCGTTGACAATTTCCTCGATTCCGGCACCGGTTTTTGCGCTGGCCAGAAGAATTTCCGACTCATCGCAACCGATGAGTTCCACAATCTGGTGTTTTACCACCTCGACCTGCGCACTGGGTAAGTCGATTTTATTGATGACCGGAATAATCACCAGGTCGTTTTCGATGGCCTGGTACAGATTGCTGATGGTCTGAGCTTCCACTCCCTGGGCCGCATCCACCAGCAGCAATGCCCCTTCTGCCGCCGCCAGACTCCGGGAGACCTCGTAGGTAAAGTCCACATGTCCGGGGGTGTCAATCAGATTGAAAATGTAATGTTTACCATCGCTATGAGTGTAATCCATGCGTACGAAATGGGCTTTAATAGTAATTCCCCGCTCCCGCTCCAGATCCATGTTGTCCAGCACCTGCTCTTTTAACTCCCGCTGCTGGAGGGTGTGGGTGTACTCTAACAAACGATCGGCCAGCGTGGATTTGCCGTGGTCTATGTGAGCAATAATGCAAAAATTGCGGATGTTTTGTGTCTTCATTAACGTTTCCTTGCTTTGCTCAGATAAATAAGAAACATCTAATTTAACCTAATAAGATGGATATGTCAAATTGATTGGGATTTCTTTGATCTTTCATTATTCCTTTAAACAATTTGGACGTAAAAAAGTTTAAAAAGTGGACGATAAAGAAGAGGTGAAAATAGTATTTTTTATTTGCCTTGACTTTTTAGGGAGTTCGTCATAATATTTATTTCACTAATGGAATTGGAAGGAAGTATTTTAAAATATATTGAAGATGAAACGGTCTTTTTTACAGTATTTTTGGTTTTTCTTTTTGTTCGTCTTTTTCAAGACCGACCCGGTTTTATAACCGGGTTTTTTTATGGTGAAATAATTTAACCCTATAAAAAAGGAGCTGGTGATGTTTGACATTAAGTATTTTCCGGGAGCGAAAAAGTTCTGGCACATGGGTAAGATGTACGATTGGAACACGGTAAATGTTCATGTTATGAGTCATGCTTTACATTACGGGAGCAGTGTTTTCGAGGGCATTCGGGCTTACGACACGGAGAAGGGGCCGGCGGTTTTTCGGTTGCCCGAGCATATCGACCGTCTTGTCCATTCGGCAGAAGTCATGAACATGAGTGTTCCTTACAGTAAAGCGGAAATCATTGATGCGGTAAAAGAAGTAATGAAAGCCAATAAACTGCGGTCAGCCTATATTCGTCCGAATTTGTTTTACTCCTATGGTAATTTGGGGCTTGTGCCGAAAGCCAGTCCGGTGGAGCTTACCATCGGGTGCTGGGCCTGGGGAGCATATCTGGGAGAGGACGCCAAAGAGAAAGGAGTGCATGTCCTGTTACTTCCCTGGCCCCGGATTCACCGGAGTCAGATTGATTTGACCGCCAAAATCGGCGGCAATTACGTACAATCTAATTTGGCGGGAAGTTATGCCCGACGTCAGGGGTTTGACGAAGGAGTTTTTCTAAATCTGGAAGGACGGATTGCTGAAGGACCGGGCGAAAACATTTTAATTGTTAAAGATCAGGTTGTCATTACAAATGACAAACGCGAATCGATTTTGGAAGGAATTACTCGGACTTCGATCCTAGAAATCGCCAAACATTTGGGGTACCGGGTAGAGGTTCGGCCGATGACGGTCGAGGATTTTCTCAATGCGGACGAAGCATTCTTTACCGGAACAGCTGCCGAGGTAACCCCAATCACTCGTATTACCGATGGACGTGAGATGGATCAACCAAAATCGGAATGGAAGCAGTATATTATTGGCTCCGGTGTTCCCGGACCGATCACCAAACGGTTGGCGCAGGTTTACGCCCAGGTGGTTCGGGGGAAATTCCCGGAATTTGAAAAATGGCTGACGTATATTTATGATTCACCGGAAGACGCGGCTGCCGCGCTGGAAGAATCGGATGTCTATCACGTGACGAATTTTTAGGAATATTCTCAGGAGGATAAATATGCCCCATTTGTCTCGACGCGCACAACACGTACCACCTTCTCCGATCCGCAAGCTGGTTCCTTACGCCGAAGAGGCCAAGCGACGGGGGAAAAAGGTTTACCATATTAACATCGGTCAGCCCGATATTGAAACCCCTGAGGTCATGTTGCAGGCCTATCGCAACCTGGATCTCAAGATTATTCCCTATGGACATTCTGCCGGGTTGTGGGAGTACCGGGAAGAACTGGTGAAATACTACGCGCGACATGATATTCAAATAACCAGCGAAGAGATTGTAGTTACGAACGGCGGAAGCGAAGCCATTATTTTTGCCATGATGGCCATAATGGATCCTGGCGACGAAATCATTATTCCCGAACCATTTTACACCAATTACAACGGGTTTGCCGTGGAAGCCGGTGTACGGATTGTTCCGGTGACCAGCAAGGTGGAAGACGGGTTTAAACTTCCTCCGATTGAAGAATTTCGCAAGAAGATTACCAGCCGAACCCGGGTAATCATGATTTGCAATCCCAATAATCCGACCGGCTACGTGTACACGGCAGAGGAATTGGAGGCTTTGCGGAAACTGGTTCTGGAAAAAGATCTGTTTCTTCTTTCCGACGAGGTGTACCGGGAGTTCGTTTACGACGGAGCCAAACACCTGTCCGTTCTCAACCTGGAAGGGGTGGAGGATCGGGTGGTGATGTTAGATAGTATTTCCAAACGATATAGCGCTTGTGGCGCCCGGGTGGGCTGTCTGGTGACTCACAATCGAGAGGTGTTAGACGCGGCTTTGCGACTGGGACAGGCTCGGCTTTGTCCGGCAACAGTGGAACAGATTGCGGCCGCGGCCGCCGTCCATACCCCGGATTCTTATTTTGAAACCGTGATTGAGGAATACAAAAGAAGAAGGGATGTTGTTTTTGAGGAATTGGGCAAAATTCCCGGGGTGGTTGCCCATAAACCGCAGGGGGCTTTTTACACCATGGTACGATTGCCGGTAAAGGATGCCGATGAGTTTGCGGTCTGGTTACTGAAGGACTTTGATTTAGATGGGGAAACGGTAATGTTGGCGCCGGCAAACGGTTTTTACGCGACCCCTGGGAGAGGGAAGGACGAAGTGCGCATTGCTTTCGTTTTAAATGTTCCCTCAATGAAGCGCTCGATGGAAATTCTTCGAGCCGCCCTGGAAGTCTATCCAGGACGAGTCTGATTTCTAATGCGCAAAAATAAAGCCCTGCTGAACTCAACTCAGCAGGGCTTTTTTGATTAGAAACGTAAACTGGAAGTAACCGCCAGTTCAATACTTTCGGATTGTTTCATCCATTTCATGTTGTGGTTCAAGTACCCGACATTAAGTTGCCAGTATTTCAGATCGATTCCAAAACCCATGCCCAGAGAGAAGCCATTGTTGCCGCCCACATTAAAGCCCATTCGTAAGGGCAGCAATGGAATTACCTTGATTTCTGCTCCCAGCGCTACCAACGGTCGGGTGTAGTTGCCCAAAGACGTGTTCAAACCCTGTCGGATCGCACCGGTTAATAGTAATTTTGAACCGGGTTGAAAAGCGATGGCGGCGTAAAGTGTGCGGGGTAGAGGAGTGGTGAATCCGCCGGTTGCGTAAGAAGTGTCCACTTCGTTGGTCTGGAAACCTTCCAGGCTATTAAAGTTGATGGTGTCGGCTGCAAAGTGGTAATAGATAATTTCGTTGTTCTGATTCCAGTTAATCTGCCCGATGAGGTTGTTAACGTTGAGAGAGAAGGTCCACTTTTCTCCGCGCAGGGCAATGAGTCCGAGATCCAATCCCATTCCGGTACCCCCGTTGCTGTGCAACGCCTCAATGGTTCCGTTGGCTAAAATGTACTCGTCGGAGGTGAAAATACCGCCTGTTGCCCTTAATATTTTACCATAATTAAATCCCTTGAGGTACTTCAGCGAGACTCCGATTGCAAAAGTGTCGAAGAGCGGCTCTGTTAGGCGGCTCATTGGGATGGCCAAACTAAAACTGGCCGCCGCCGCCGCCCAGGCTTCTCCCTCCATTCCTTCTAAGGAATAGTTCGAATTGCTGGAAATTCCTCGAAAAGGAATCTCCAGGGGTTCTTTGGGAATGGTAAAGTTTGCATTGCTAATACCACTCAGAGAAATACTGAAATAGCGGGAATAAAAAGAGATGGGAAGGAATCCGGCATCGAAATTGGCCTTTAATCCCTCCTCGGGAATGTGGCTTAACAGGTCATTGATGTCGTTACCCGAAAGCGTGTCTCCGGTGGTAAAATATTTTTCGTATAGACCCAGCGTTAGACCATTATTTTTGACCATGGCCCGAGTGGAAATCAGATTCATTTCGAAATTAAAATCTCGTTGGATGGCCAGAGTGGCTGGATTACCATTGATATGTTCCAACCCTTCGGTGACGGCGATGTTGCTAAAAGCCATTCCCATGCTTCGGGCTCCAATTAGTTCTTGCCCATGGGTGGGTAATAAAATACCCAACAATAAAATGGCGGTGAATACGATCAGAAGCCTTTTCATAGTTCCCTCTCTTTTCTAATCTTCCTTGATCATCACATTAAATTCAAATTTTCCTGAAATCTCAATGTAATCACTTCCTCGCAAAACTACGGTTTGATTGGTTTTGTCCAGATACAATTTGTAACCAATACGTACCGGAGGATTTTGAAACAGGCGCACTTCTTCATTGTTGAGTTCCAACACAATTTGGTTTTGACTGGGTTCCAATGCCCAGCCGGTTGTCGGATCGATGGTGGCCGCTTCGAAGTCGATGCGTTTTACAAATTCCAGGGCCGAATTAAAATATCCAGTAGTGTCGAAGAGGTCGGTGTGGTTCATATCGGCACTGACGTAAATTTCGATGGCGCCGGCAATGGGACTCATGTTGGTCACGGTCGCATTCAACCGGGCTGATTGTAATTGATTACCGGCCGCGTCGCGGAATTCCTGGCTGATGTCAGCATCGGTCAGGGTATCGACGTCCGATTCCACTAAAATGGGAGTGGAGATGGAGAATTTTAACGGGGTGAAGAAATGGTAGCGAGCGGATATACTTGCCCCGGCCTCAACTTCCGATAATCCGCCGTAAACCACCTGCCCGCCGCCTTTGATGTCCGTGGGCATGGAACTTAAAAACTGATCAATTTCCGGACCTTTTAAGAGTATTTGAGTTGTTTGAGGATTGTTCTTGCTACCGGCGGTAATTTTCTGGTTTTTGATATGAATAGCGGCTGAATCGGTAATGATGCCGTTCTTGTCGCGGTGGTATCCGTAAATATCCAGATTCAAAAGCAGCGTATCGATGTAAATCTGGTTTTCCAGTTCAATAAGAAGTTCCGCTCCTTTAAAGTTGAAGTCGGGCTCAATACCTTTGTAATCGACAATATTGTCGGCGCTGAAAGGCTCCAAGTGAAGGGTATCGCGGGAAAGAAATCCCTTGAGGTAATCGAATTCCAGGTTCGACAACTGAATCTGAGCACCGAATTGGTTGGCGGTGGAAATATGCACCTCCGAAGTCGTGGAGTCGGTTAAAACGTCCATCTCCAGTTCCAGGCTGTCTAGCACCTGGCCGGGATTCTTCGAATTGACAAAACGGTAACCATTTAGATTAATGCGTTTGACCGTAATGTCGTTTGGTACCACGCTAATTTGGTCCTGGTAGGGAGTGCCCTGAGGGGTTAGCAGATCCGGGATGGTGAATTGAACAACTCCCCCCAGTGCGACGCTGTTTTGGAAGTAAATAATTGCTTCGCCGCTCTTGACGCGCCCCTCGATAATTTTGTTTCGACTATCCAATTCCGTTTTCCATTTGTAGTTGAAATGCTGGGGTTCAATCTGAGCGATAAGTTCGGTAGCGCGTACATTTGAGATAGTGAGATCAATCTGGTAGTTGGCGGCATTCAACAGGCTGTCTGTGACCAAAAGAACGGTATCCCGGGCAATGGGCAGAGTGTATTCCAGCCGAATGGGCGAATAAACCCAGCTGTTGCCGTTGCCAATGGGGGAGGAACCGGAGGCAGCAGATCCGGGCTCGATCACCTGGGGAATTTGAATCCGACTGATTTCGGTATTAGTGGAGTCGTTTAAAATGACAATTTCAATTCCCTGGGGCGTTTGAGAATTGGGTCCCAATGCGAAAGGAAGATTGTTGTAAACCGTGATTTGTATTGCTCCGTCCACCACCCTCAGGGCTTTAAAGTCTCCTGCCGGTAGCACTTCCGGATCGGGAGAAAAGGTTTGAGCCGGGACCGGTACGTAGCTGCCAATATTGTTAGCCAGATCCGGAAAAACGGTGAGCATGCTGATCTGACCGGTGCTAATGGTCTCCATATCCACCAGTTGCAAGGTGTCCACATGTAAAAACACCGACGATTGCTGGCCCTCAACGGAGAGATCGGCGGCGGTGATTTCCTCTGGTTCCAGTTGGTCATCGATGGAGATGTACAGGGTGGAATCAGACCCATTCAAAACGAAGGTGGAATCGTTTTGTAATTCATCGGCTAAAATAAAGCGTTCTGTCGACAATGGAATAGTCAGAGGAATAGACCAGGTAGGCAGAACCGGCTCTTTGAAATCACAGCTAAAAAGAGCGATAAGCGAGATCAGTAATACGGGTAGAAAGTGTTTTGTCCTCATTTAAAAAAACCTCCTTGTAGTTTTCAGACTTTCCTTGTAACAGTTTAATTACTAAAATCGTGCCAGAAAATTAATGATTGGTTAAAATTGTAAGTTAGGGGTGAAAAAATTGGCTTGTGCTTTAAAAATAAACTCTGTAACCTAAGTGTAAATAATAGGTTGTAAAGATAGGATTAAAATGAGTTAAACGTTTGATTGATGGTTGTGCCTCTCCCGGGAATCGTCGGGAAAATCGACACCTGGAGTTGGTGGATTTTTCGCGCCTCCGCGCATGATTTGCTCGAGGGGAGGTCGCGGTGAGCTATTTTAACCAGTACCGCTTGACGAGGCGGTTCCCGACATTGTCAACCACTTCGATCTCTATCTGAGCTGGCGATTCTTTTTTGTCTACCGCCAGGGTGAGCCGGTTTTCCTCCGGATCGTATTCAAAAAGTTGCCAGCGACCGTTTATGGTAACTTTGATTTGCGATTCCCGACGGATTCCGGCCATTTCGTCTTTTACCAGGAAGGAAATTTTCCCCTTTCGGGCCAACAGGGTGTCCCGGAAGACTTTTTGTAGAGGGCGAATCACCGGAGGAATGGTGTCCTGCACAATGCCGAAAGTTTCCAGGCTGGTTACCCGGCTGGAAAGTTGGTGGTTTATTGAATCCGTCAGGGCGGAAAGGAATCTCCAGCCTTTTTTTCGATCCCAATAGTAAAGTCCCAACCCTCTTTCCGTTTGCAATTCCGGAGGAATAGAAATTTTAATGGTAACGGCATTGTCGATGGGCTGATCAAAAGGTTGCAACCGGTAAATTGACCCAAGGCGCCGGTAAGGAGGCGGTACATCACCCGGGAAGGAAGAATCGTTTGCAATCTCAAGAGAAACAATAGTGCTGTCGTAAAAAGATTTAACCGGAAACAGCGCTTCAAACCGCTGGTCCGGGGAGGATAGTGTGCCTGCGCGAGAGGGGGACACTAAGGTCATTCGGGGCAGCGGCTTGGGTAGAATGCCTTCCAGAACCGATTGGGGCTTGAGGAACGAGTGCCAGGGAAAATTTATCTGGAAGATCCCGGGAGCCAGCGGAAATACCACCGAACCCTTCAAAGATTTACTCAGTGTTTTCACAATGGCGGTGGAACCGGGTTCGGGA
>JAJRXE010000371.1 GCA_024276455.1 Calditrichota bacterium | reverse complement strand
TGTACTTCAAGTCTTCGGGAATCTGCATAAGGTTGTCCTCCATTCAATTTTCAATTAGCCTTCTATGAGCTGATTTTTATAGGTCTTTTCGATGAAATGCGTATCGTATTTTCCGGCTTTAAATTCTGGTGTATTAATCACTGTTTTATGAAAAGCAATGGTCGTTTTGATTCCTTCGACGATGAACTCGTCCAGCGCCCGGTTCATCCGTAAAATGGCTTCTTCGCGAGTGCGACCATGGGCGATGAGTTTGGCAATCAGGCTATCGTAATAGGGTGGAATCACATAAGAAGAATAGATGTGGGAATCCACCCGGATTCCCGGGCCGCCCGGCTGATAAAGGGAAGTAATCTTTCCCGGAGAGGGCATGAAGTTGTTGTCCGGATCTTCGGCATTGATTCGACACTCAATCGCGTGCCCAATGGGTTTAATCTGCGATTGTTTCAAAGAAAGTTTTTCGCCCGCGGCAATTAGAATCTGTTCTTTAATCAAATCCACATCGTACACCATTTCCGTTACGGGATGTTCCACCTGAATCCGGGTATTCATCTCCATGAAATAGAAATTCAGCTTTTCGTCCACCAGGAATTCAATGGTACCGGTGCTATAGTATCCCACATGTAACGCTCCCCGTACGGCCATTTCCCCCATTCTCTGACGGACTTCCTTCGAGATAATGGGCGAAGGCGCTTCTTCAATCAACTTCTGATGCCGACGTTGAATCGAGCATTCCCGTTCTCCCAGGTGCACCATATTGCCCATTTCGTCGCCAACCAGCTGGATTTCGATGTGGCGGGGACTTTCGATATATTTTTCCATATAGAGGGCCGGATTCCCGAAAGCGGCTTCCGCTTCTGCCCGAGCCATCAAAAAGCTGTTCTCCAGATTATTCTCTTCCCACACTACTCGCATGCCTTTTCCACCGCCCCCGGCTACTGCCTTTAATATTACCGGGTAACCGATCTCTTTGGCAATCCCTTTCGCCTGCGCTACGCTCTCCAATTCACCCTCGTTTCCCGGAATAACCGGAACCCCGGCTTCTTTCATGGCTTTTTTCGCTTCCGCTTTGTCTCCCATGCGGGAAATCACTTCCGGCGAAGGTCCAATAAATTTAATGTCCGAGGAATTGCACATTTCCGCAAATTCGGCGTTTTCCGCCAGGAAGCCGTAACCGGGATGAATGGCGTCCGCACCGGTAATTTCTGCCGCTGCAATAATTCTTACCGGATTCAAATAGCTGTCGGTGCTGGCGGCCGATCCAATACACACCGCTTCATCGGCAAAAACGGTGTGAAGGGCATCACCGTCCTGGTTCGAATATACGGCCACAGTTTTGATTCCTAATTCTTTGCATGCACGAATCACACGTAAGGCGATTTCGCCTCGATTGGCAATCAATACTTTTTTGAACAAAGGACTATCCCCCTTTTAACGACTCAACTTATTGCTTTTCGATCAGGAATAAGACCTGGTCAAATTCCACCGGCTGGGCATTTTCAACCAGAATCTTTACAATCTTCCCATTTACTTCCGACTGTATTTCGTTCATCAATTTCATTGCTTCAATAATACAGAGCGTTTGCCCCACCGTTACGGTGTCGCCCACTTCCACGTAGGGATCGGCGTCCGGCGCAGGAGCCCGATAGAAAGTACCCACCATTGGCGAACGAACTTCCACGATGTTGTCGCCCAAAACAGGCTCTTCTTTGACTTCCGGTTTTTCGGCCGGAGGTGCCGCCGTAGTAGCGGGTGTTGCGGGAGCAGCAGGGGGTTCTGCCACCGGAGCGGTCTCCTGAACCACTGCTGGAGCTGGAGGCGCCGCGGCCACAAATTTGCTGTTCTTACTGATGCGAATCTTGAAACCTTCTTCTTCGATCTCAATCTCCCCGATGTCGCTTTTTTCAACGACCTTAATAAGCTGTTTAATCTCCTGTAAGTTCATTACTCCTCCAGATTTTACCTAAATGACTGATCAATATAATTTTTTCCATTTTTTTTTGCAAGCCTTATTTATCGTCCCGACGGTAGAGGGCGTGCCTTAGAATATACTGCTCCACTTCTTTGGGAACAATGTAACGGACAGAGCGTCCCTCCCGGATTCTCTGGCGGACAAAGGTGGACGAAATCTCTAACAGCGGCACATGAACAAATTGAATCCGCGCCACAAAGGGTTGTGCCTCCAGTTGAGGCTGAAATCCCGGCCGACCAAACGCCACCACCTGGCATTTCTCAACAATTTTCTCTGGTTCCCTCCATTTGTGCAGCTCGTTCACATTGTCCATTCCAATAAAATAGTAAAATTTCGGCTCCCGGTCGCGATAGGTTTCCAACAATTCGTTCAACGTGTCGATGGTGTAAGACACTCCGGGACGGTGAATCTCGATCTCCGAAATCTTGAATCGTTCGTTGTCCGCGATGGCCAGGCGCAGCATATTCAAACGATGTTCCACGCTACTAATCTGCCGATTGTCCTTCAGGGGATGTTTTCCGGTCGGAATAAACCAGATTTCGTCCAATTGCAACTCATCCCGTAAATATTCGGCAATGATCAGATGACCATTGTGAACGGGGTCGAAAGTACCGCCGAACAATCCGATTTTTTGATTTTTTCTCATCCTTTGTGTTGTTTGGAATTACTCGCCTCAATTTCGTTTAATATTCCCTGAATCTTCTTGATTCGATTAATGGCTGCCCGGTAACGCCTGCTGTTCTTGTATTTTTCCGTGAACACGGTAAACGTGGCAATGGCTTCATTCAATTTTTTCAGGCGGTACTGACATTCGGCTTTCCAGAACAGGGCCATCTCGGCGGGAGGAGTGTCATAGTATTTCTCCAGTAGAATGTCGTAGTAAATAATCGCCGAGTCGTAAATACCCATTTTCCGGTAGGTGTCTCCCCCTAACAGTAATTTTTTAGCCAATTTTGTACGGAGTTTAAAAATTTTATCTTCGGCTTCCTGGCGGAATTTACTTTTCGGGAACGCTTCGATAAAATTCTGAAACTGCCGCAAAGCTAAAGTCGTGTACTCCTGATCCAATTCCGGGCGGAGCGATAATTTAAAATAACACAATCCAATCTTGTAAAATGCCTCCTGCACGTAGGGACTGTTGGGGAAATCGTTGGTCAGTTTCTGGTATTCCGAGACGGCAATGAGGTATTCTTTGTTGCAAAAATAGGATTCCGCCAGATAAAACTGGGCATCGTCCATGATGGGATCGCCCGCATATTTTAAGGTCATGGCGGTGAATTCGGTGATGGCCGAGAAACATTTTCCGCGATCCAACAAAGATTTAGCATAGGCAAAATATTCCTCGGCATTCAATTCACTCCGTTTGATTTTGTGGCCGCAACCCACCAGCAACACAGAGACGAGAAGGAATAAACTGAGCCCTTTAATTAGCACAACTTTTTTCATGATCCACTCCTCAATGCATAAAATAAATACACCACCGCAATAGTACTCAAGGTTACAACAACAGGTTCCAGAAAGAACCGAACCCACTTTGAGGCAACTTTTTCACCTCGGGTAAAATCGAACAGGGGGCTTTCTATTTCCGACAAGCGGGAACGCTCTAATTCATCCTGGTATTTTACAATGTCCGAAAAAGAGTACTGTACCAAACCGGCGCTATTTTTCACGGTGAATGGTAAAAAAAACTCTACCGTTCTGCGGTACCGTTTCACCCGGAATAGCAAATCCCGCCCCTCTTCGTAGTAAAAAATGTTCACCAGCGGTAGTTGAAATTTCAAGATGTAAAACGAATCCGGGGGATTCCCTTCCACATCCAGCACGTTGATTCCCCGTTTTAAAAACCACTGACCGGATTTCTGCATTACCCACTGTGTTAATAATCCGCTGCTATCTGCTTGAATGATTAACCCATTTTGTACTTCCGGAACAGCATCCAACACATTTTGCAATTGCTGGTAAAGGAGCTTTTCCATTACCTGTTCGTTGGTTAGACGAAGCTGTTTTGCCAGACTCATTGCCAGCAAAAGATTCAAAAACAATATTACAATCACAATAGATTTAAAGTGCCAAACGAACAATTGTTCCAGCCTAACGGTTTAGTTTTCTTCGCCCGATTACCCAGCTAAATATAATGAAAAACAAGATGAAAGACACCCCTAAGGATATTTTTCCGAACCATTCTCCGTGGCGGGAATAAAATGTGAGATCCTGCCGCACCGGAATCCAGTGGATTAAATCTCGCCGGGTACCTAAAGGCGCTTTTTCCAGCACTCGACCCACCGGATCAATGAAACCGGAAATCCCGGTGTTGGCGCAACGAATAATACTCACCCGGTTCTCAATAGCCCGGTACACGGCGTAGCGGTAATGCTGGTACGGACCATTGGTTAAGCCAAACCAGCCATCGTTGGTGATGATGGTTAACAAATTGGCCCCGTTTTGAATAAATTCCCGCACAATATGGGGGAACACCGATTCGTAGCAGATAACGGCCGATAGCTTTACCGTGGTTTGTTGATTCCCGCTGGTATCCGCCACCGCCTGGTATTTTCCACCGAAATATTTTCCCCGAAAACGGGGAACCTTGAATTCAAATACCGAGAATTTGTCACCCGGAAAGAAGTCTCCTCCCCCGACATCCAGTTTACGCAGGAAGGGAAACGTTTTCTTAAACGGCATGCTTTCTGCAGCGGGCACCAACGCCATTTTGTAATAGGTCTCAAAAAATCGGCGCCCGGGAGCAAAGAAAAACGCAGCGTTGTACGTATGGTATTCTTTTTCATCGGGGAAATAGGCATAATCGGGCGTACCGGTCAGTAAACAAATTCCGGTAGAATCCACAAATTGGTGGATTTCCTGCAGGGCATCGGTTTCGGTGCGCAGGTAAAATGGCGTTGCCGTTTCCGGCCAGACGATTAAATGAGGGTGAAGGGGAATCAGGTCTTTACTTGCTTCCAGCAACATGCGAAACGCTTCCTCCTGAAAAGCAGGCTCCCATTTCTGGTAGGGATCGACATTGGGTTGCACCAGCGCCGCATGGATTAATGGAAAGGTGCGCCGGGAGAAATGCTTCATGCGCCAGAGCCCAAACAGACTGGTGGCGCCGATCAGTATGACCATGGTGGCCAGACTCCAATAGCGCGCCCCGCGCCGGCCGTAAAAAACAAAGTACAACAACACGGCGGTTAGAACCACCAGAAAGGACACCCCATCGTAACCGGTAAATTCGGCAATTTGAATAAAAGGCAAATAGTAGGTTTGCGTGTAAGCCAGATTCAACCAATTAAAGCGCAGGTCGGAGAACAAGCGTAAATATTCCAGGGCTACCCACATCGGCGGCAAAGCGAACAGGGCCATCCGCTCATTTCGTTGACGCAAGAATCCAAACAACCACCACAAAACGGCGTAGTGGAGGGCATTAATGGTAATGGCCAGAATGGCTCCGGGCAGGGTACTGGCCGCAATCCAGAACAACGTAAACGCTCCCCAGAATAGCCCGAATAAATAACCGAGTCGGAAATGGGATTTCAGAGGTTGCTTCCGAAGGAAACGAATAAAAACAACCAGTGCCAGGGGTGCCAGAACTCCGGTGGGAAACGGCGGAAAACTGAAGGTGAGCATTAACGAAACCAGCAGCAAGTATTTTAATTCCACACTATCCATTCGTCTTCAAATCCACTCCGATCAGGTTTAGGTTCCAAAGAACGTTCCGACAGGCCCGGGTCCAAGCCGCTTCAGTCGTGGCGATATTATTGTTCGTCAACCGAGCGATAAATCATTTCCACCATTTCCATGACGGTCACCGCCTCGTCAATGGTCGATTCCAGCTCACTCACCCGGCCGGTCAGGAAATTCACAAAATGGTGAATCTCGTTCTCGTACCCCCGCTTAAACTGGGTCATTCTATTCTGAGACATGGCCGGCGTAATATTCAACATTTGACCGTGGAGGTATTTTTGCACTTTCAAGGGATTCAAGGTTCCGGTTCCGTTTTCGGAAATTACTTCGAGGTAGAACCGGTCTTTTTCAACGGGAAAATCCCAACTCATTTCCAGGGATACGGTAACCTGGTTCTCGAAATTTACACAACAGACTAAAAAATCTTCCACCTACAGCTCTTTATTCAAATGGTAAGAAAACCCCTTTACCGACAACGGTTTGGGTTTACCCGCCAGCCACCAAGCCAGGTCCAGTAACTGGACTCCCAGATCCATTAGCACGCCGCCGCCGGAAATATTCCGGTTAAACAACCAGGGCTGTTTCAACACCTGGCGTTTGGCCTGCAACCAGCCTCCCTTAATCATGAAAACATTTCCCAAATCCTCCGAGGTCAACAGTTTCTGAAGCGCTCGCACATCGGGGCGGAAGCGATTCTGCATGCCCACCATTACCACAACCCCCTGCTCCCGGGCTTTCTCCCGTAACTTGGCCGCCTCGCCGGAAGTAAGCGTCGCCGGCTTTTCCAGAAAAACATGCACATTTTTTTCCAGACCAAGTAAGGCGACCGGGAAATGGAGGTTGTTGGGCGTCAGCACAAAGATTGCCTCCAGTTGCTCGCGATTCAGCATTTCTTCCACATCCCCGTAAACGCCGGGAATACCAAATTTATCGGCGATGACCGTAGCTTTGCGCAAATCTACGTCGCAAATTGCCGTTACCTTTACATCCGGCAAGCTTTTTAAAATGGGTAAATGAATCACCTGAGCCACTCCCCCACTGCCAACCACTCCGATCGGAATGGGGAATCCCGCATTCTTGTTCATCGGTCCCCCCTGATTTTTTCCCTGTCAATGTATGTTTGCAAAATATACTGGGCGGCAATTTGATCGACCTTTTCGCGATGGCGACTGGGCTTCTTACCCATCTGATGCATCACCTGATGGGCCTGCACGGTGGTTAACCGCTCATCGATCAATTCCACCGGAACAGCACAACTTTTCCGCAAACGCTCGGCAAATTCCCGCACCACCCGGGTCTGGGCGGAATCGGACCCTTTCATGGAAAGAGGTAATCCCACAATCACCTTTACTACCTGTTTCTCGTTCAGCAGGGTTTTTATTTCGGTCACTAATTTTTTGAGGGAAGTGTAGGAAATGGTTTTCAACGGTTGAGCAATCGTACGGGTGGGATCGGTGATGGCCACCCCAACTCTTTTTTCCCCGAAATCGATTCCTAAATATCGTGACATAGCCTCAACCGTAATAAAAAACCGCTCTTAAATCCCCTTAAGAGCGGTAATATAAAGCATAACAGAAAATGTACCAATTTAAATCTAAAATTTATTCTTTCGAGATGGGTTGTTTTAAAATGTCTTTTAATAATTTGCCCGGTTTAAAATGCGTTTTCCGACGGGCCGGAACGTAAATAATCTCTCCCGTTCTGGGGTTACGGGCTTTGGGTTTCGGCTTGGTTTCTTTGACTTCAAATACCCCAAAATCACGAATCTCTATGCGAATTTCCGGGTCCGCTTCACTCAAAATTTCCCGCAACGATTCGAACACCGCATTCACAAATTCTTCGGTAATGTATATCTTTTGACCCAGCTTTT
>JAJRXE010000370.1 GCA_024276455.1 Calditrichota bacterium | reverse complement strand
GATTCAGGTGGAGCACATCGGAGAGAAAGAGAACTGGGACGATCAGAAGGTGTTGCTGGCGCGCGAGACGGCCACCATCTTCTCCAGCCAGCCAGAGGGGTGCGTCCAGTGTCCCTTTGGGGCGCTGGTTGACCTGGTTTACAGCGAGCCCCGTCCCGGACTGCCCCGGCGGGAGTTGCTCTGCCTCCAGGGAATCCGTGACTACCGCGACTGCTACGTGCGGGCAGAATACTGCGGTCTGGAAGCAGAAGCCGTGGCTACCGCTGCCCCCACCTGTCGGGACGATCGCCGATTTTTACCCTGATCTTGCTTACCGGAAGTCAAAAATCAAACCCGCTCCCGGCACTGGAGCGACGGACCAAGTTCCGCCAGTTCGGGTTGCTCAATTCCTGGCTGTAAGTGGAATGAACGAGCTCAAATTCTCCAAAACCATTCAGATCTGCGAATACAAAAATCACCCCGCCTTCCAGCTGATCGTACCGCCATATTTCGTAAGGCTTGGTGTCCACTTCCATGTAGTGGCGTTCCACGTCGTCCGGCCGGCCGTAAATTAGCAGGACCCTTCCCTGATCGGTTTGCCAGCCAGCCTTCTTTAGTCCCTTGAAATTTAAATTAGCGTAAGCCACCCTCTCCAAATATTCCTGCTTGAACTCGTTTACCTCGGTGGCGGGATTCGAATCTCGCTTTTTCCAGAAGCGGGCCATGAATTTGCGTTTCCCGTCCAGATCCAGCGAACGGTAAATCTTTTTCTCTTCCTTGGTGGCAATATATTCCGCCTGTCGGAACTCCAGATCGATTTGCGCCTCGGTTTTATCGGCATAATCTCCCCAGTATTCCCCTTTACGGAACACGACCCGGCTGCTGTCGGCGGGCGTTTTGCCACCCTTCTGCGGTTTGTAAAGCACAAATCGCTTGGTTCGTCGCACCGTTTGGCCGCTTTGCCGGTCGGTCACTTCAAGGTGCAAGAAATAGCTTCCCGGCGGCAAGGCGATGATATTACCTCCGCCCACCACCACGGCCGATTTTCCCGGCTTGGTGTGCACCTTCTCCGGAAATTGGCGCGCCACCTCGCCATTCGCGCCGGTAATGTACGCCCGCACCTGATACTCGCCGGGATTGTCATCCTGAACTTGAAAATTGTACACCTCGGCATAATAGTAGAGCACCGGCAAACCAATTCCGTAGAGATGATTCGGATTGGGAACGACCTGTAAATTGTTCTTAAAAAAAGGAGTGCGATCTTTGCCCCGCACGATGTGGCTGGCCAATTCAATGTCGCTTATCTGCAAGGAATCGTTTCCAAAAGGAGTGGCCCGGGCTTCCAGCACATACTGTCCCACTCGTCCGGAAGTCTGATCACGAACATCCACCTCCAGTTGGTACTCTCCGGCGGGAATCAAAAATCCGAACACCTCCACGAACTGCCGACCCGGCACGATATCCTGAGTCGAAGCGATCCGGGAAATCTTTTCCCGTTCCGCCGCGGCCACCACCCGTTCTCCCTGGCGAAGCCGCGCCCGAATCACAAAGCGAGCTTCCAGACCTTCTTCCTGCGGTTGATAACTCAGGTTATTCTGGTAAAAGGAGAGATAAACCTCCAGGTAAACGCTGTCTCTGACACCCCGAAAAGCGGCATAATCCACATTCAGGGGAATGAATCCCGCCTGAGGGTAACCCGGCAGGATTAAGGTCAAAAAAGTCAACCCGACAATTAACAGAAATTTTTTCATTGGCCAATACTCCGGATTTTTTCTTCCCCCTTGTTTCGGTTCGGGGGAATTTGCTTGTTTAACCTACCAATCTTTTCTTCCAGAATTTACATAATTATTAAGCCAATAACCCCTGAAAAAGTTTCTGTTTTTCAACAAAATTCCTTTCTCCGGGTCAATTTTTTTCGGGCATTGAATTTTTGAGTTTGTGATGTTATTTTCAAAGGAATAAAGTTAAAAGTGAGGTGGTTATGGCAGAAACTATGTTGGCTTTGGTGAAGCCTCGTCCGGTGATGTCTGAGCAATGGGCAGAAGGCTTGCGGCTGGAAGAACGGCCGGTTCCGAATATCGAACGACCCGATCAGGTAAAAGTACAGGTAGAAATGGCGGGAATTTGCGGTACCGACGTGGGAATTTATCACAGTAAATCGAGCATAAAGGCAGAAATGACCGGCATTTCCGGGGATTCGGTCATTGTCGGCCACGAATTTTGCGGCGTAGTACGGGAAGCCGGCGAACTGGCCCGGGAAACACTGGCGCAAACTTTTCTGGAAAAAACCCGTTGGGATCCCGATCCCGATATTCAGGATTTTATTAAAAATCGAAAAGCCCGGCAAATTGCCCGGGATCCGAACTTTTTAGACCTGTTAGGAGAAAAATTTTACCTCACCTCCGAAATGCACCTGACCTGCGGTGTCTGTTACCAGTGCCGCACCGGGAACGGACACGCTTGCCAGAATACTCGCATTAAAGGAATTCACGAAGACGGCGTGTTCGCCAAATTCACGGTGGTTCCGGTTCGCAATGCCATGCTGATTAAAAAAGGAGAGATTCCACCCGAAGTCATTGCCTTCATGGACGCTTTTGGGAACGCCCTCCACACCGCCAGCAGCGTGAATCTGCAGGGTGCCAATGTGGCCATCCTGGGTACCGGGGTGCAGGGTTTGATGGCAACCGCCATTGCCAAACAAAGCGGTGCAGCCTTTATTGTTACCACCGATCTGTCCAATCCGGCTACCGGATTCACCCACGAAAAATTGGAGAAGAACCGTTTTGCAATTGCCCGCCGGGTGGGCGCAAATTACTGTTTCGACATGGCGCAGGCAAATTCCCGCCAGAAGATGATCGAAACCGTGATGCGGGAAACCAACAACACCGGCGTGGACGCCGTCTTCGAAATGTCTGGCAGCCCCAGCGCTTACATCGACGCCCTGGAGATTATTCGGATGGGCGGCACCATTAGTTTACTGGGCATTCCCGCCCGGGACATTACTCTGGACTTCAGCAAGAAAATCATCTTCCGGGGACTGACTCTGCACGGCATCATCGGACGACGCATGTTTCACACCTGGGAAACCATGTACCGACTCCTCAAGGGCGGCATGGCCGATTTAATGCTGGAAAACGGCTTTGTCAGTCACAAATTTAAATTGAGTGAATTCGAGAAAGGATTCGAAGCGCACGATCGGGGGGAAGCCATTAAAGTAATCTTAATCCCGGAATAATCGACCCGGCCTTTCAGTCGTTAAAACCATAAACACTGATTAGCTGCTCAATGGTCTGATGCGCTTCCGGAGTAAGGTTCTGAATGGAAAACCCGACGTCGTAAAATGCCGGATTCAAGCCGGTTTTACACCAGAGGCTCCTGGCCTCCAAATTGAAACTCTCCTTCCCGAAAAGCTTTTCCGGGAATTCCAGACGTAAGCGGAAACGCTTTTCGGTTGGCACGGGCTGTTCGCTAATTATCATTAACCCCTCGGCCGTAATGTCTGCCAAATGCCCTAATAATTCCCCCGAGTCCCGATCAATGACCCGCAAATAGTAAATCAGATGACGTCTCTTGGTTTTTCGACGTTCCATGAATGCAATCCCCAAATGCGACGGTTCATTTTAGTTACCGCCTTTACATTTTCGACCATTTTATCCAAAGTTGAACACCGGAAGTCTAAAAATGAAATTTCGTCCGCCAGTTTTCACTTTTTTGTTTTCGATTCCCGGAAGGCGGTAAAATTCAAACGATAAAGCCGTTCTCGCCCGAACAAAAATTTTTAATAGTAGAAAAAGCCGTAAAACTAATTTAAGTTACTTTATTTTAAAAGTTAAAATCCAAACTTGCGGGAGAGAAAAATGGTCTGGCTGGGAATAACCGTCGGAATAATTTTATTGCTTGTTTTACTCATATGGTGGTTAGATCGTCTGTACCGGAATCCCCGTAAGGCGAACCAGAGCACCCCGGAAAGCCTCGGCCTTTCCTTTCAGGAGGTGGCCATTCCCACCAAAAACAACCGCCGTTTACACGGCTGGTGGATACCGGCTCCCCGCGATTCTGAAAAAGACGCTCCGACCCTGATTCTGGTGCACGGTTGGGGACACAATGCCGAGAAGATGCTCCCCTACATTGAAGCGCTTCATCCGGAGGGATTCAATTTGCT
>JAJRXE010000369.1 GCA_024276455.1 Calditrichota bacterium | reverse complement strand
CCGAGCCACAGCGAATACCCCCAGGAGAGGCTGCGGCGGGTAACCTTCGCGGGAAACCAGTGCAGCAAAAAGTTCCGTACAATGGACTCGCCCGCTTCTTTCGCGCTGCGCGGAACCCAGGGCCACACACTCTGGTCCCAGACCGACTGCCACCATTCTTTCGAAAATGTCTTGTGCTGATCGGCTTGAGTCATAACGCTTGCTTTTTCGTTGTTTTCCGGTGAATTCATAAGTTACTCTACCCGTTTTTTACACTTTCCAATACGTTCCTTTTTTAACCACTGTAGAGGTGTCCACTACAATTTGCCCGTCGTCCGGGGAAAGGTCCACTTTGTGCCAGGGAAGGGGAGTTGGTGCCGGACCGGCATAGTTGGTGCCGTCGGCGTAAAATTTCGATCCGTGGCAGGGACAGTGGAATTCGTATTTCACTTCCACCTCTTTCCCGTCGATCACCACCTTTTTGGGTTTGGCTAACTGCACGTACTTCACGGTGCAACCCAGATGGGTACAGATGGCCGAAATGGCATGGATTTTTTCTTTCTCGCGAATAACGAATTCGCGTTCCTCTTCAAAAACTTTTACGCCATCGGGCAAATTTTTGGGTGTTCCGATTTTGAATTTTCGCAAGGGTTCGTACAATACATTCGGCACAAAGGAACGGAACCAGGAATAAACGTTTCCGGCAAAAGCCAGCAAAATGGTTCCGATACCTAATTTCTGGAGGAAAGATCGTCGGGTTTCCTTTTTGGCTTTTTCCTCGGCCATTCCTTTCTCCTTTATTAAAATTACAGGGTTTCGTCAAACGAAAAACGTTCCATGGTCATGGCCCCCGTGGGGCAGATTTTTGCGCACAACCCGCAGCGGATGCATTTTTCGTCGTCTTTAATCATGACAGAGAGAGGTTCCGCTTCGCTAAGCTGGATGCCGTCCAGAATGGCTTTTTTGGTGTCCGCGTCCATGTCCAATTCCTCAAAAGGAATGATTTTTAGGCAGTATTCCGGACAAACGTCCACGCAGGCACCGCACAGAATGCATTTCTCGGAGTCGTAAATGGTTTGCACATGGCAGTAAAGGCAGCGTTTGGCCTGTTCCACTGCTTCGGTTTCGTTGTAACCGCTTTCCACCTCCGTAATACCGGTGCGTCGATCGGTGGGTACGGTGGGCGGCGATTGGCGTTCGCAATGTTCGTAACCGAATGGCATGTGGTAGTCGCGGGTGGGAATTTCTTCGATGTTGACAATCAGTTTGGGCTTTTGCAGGGTTACCAGCCCTTTTTTCTTGTCTCGCAGGTACTGATCAATGGACTGAGCGGCCCGTTTGCCGTTGGCGGCCGCTTCAATCAGAATCCGTGGCCCGAAAGCGACATCGCCTCCGCTGAACACCCCGGGTGCCGTGGTTTGAAGCGTCTCCGGATCGATTTTAATGGTCCCCTGGGGGGTGACTTCCACCCCGTCTTCCGGTTTCAGAAAAGAGAGGTCGGGTTGCTGACCAATGGCCAGAATGGCGGTGTCGGTTTCCACAATCGTTTCCGTACCGGGTTTCAGTACCGGATTGAAGCGCCCCTGTTCGTCGAACAGTCGTTCGACCTCCAGGAATTCAATCGCCTTCAGTTTGCCATTGTCTCCGATAAAACGGTGGGGGCCCACGCTGGTCACAAATTTAATGCCCTCTTTCATGGCTTCCTGGATTTCTTCCCGACCCTGCACGGTTTTGGCGGCGGGCATTTCCTCGAAAGATTCCAGCGAGGCAATGATCACCTCTGCACCCCCGCGCTTGGCACTGCGCGCCACATCAATGGCCACATGCATATCGCCGGCTTCGACCACTCGTTCAATCTCTTCCATGGTCTGGTAGAACTGACGAATCGCGGTGCGGGCGGCGTCCAGCGCTACACTACCCCCACCAATAACCACCACCTTTTTACCCAGATCGATCTTGTAGCCGCTGTTCACGTTCAGGAGGTAATCCACCGCTTTAATCACCCCGTCCAGTTCCACTCCCGGCAGGTCCAGGTCTCGACCCTTCATGGCTCCCACTCCCAGGAAGATGGCGTCGTAACCCAGATGGCGCAGTTCGGCAAGACCAAATCCTTTGTTCAACCCCGCGTTGAATCGAAATTCCACCCCTAACTCTTTAATAACCGCCACTTCCTTTTCAATCACGCCCCGGGGCAGGCGATATTCCGGAATACCCAGCCGCATCATTCCACCCACGTAGGAGGTTGCTTCGAAAATGGTGACCTGGTAACCCATCAGGGCCAGGTCGTGGGCGCACGCCAGCCCGGCCGGTCCCGAGCCGATGACCGCCACCTTAAAATTGCCGGAGGTTTTTTGCCGCTTTACCAGATCCGGAAGATGCCAGAGGGTTTTGCTTCCCGCGTCGGGTTTGCCTTCATAAAGTTCCTTTTCGGTGTCCGGCTGGGAAGACTCCGGACCGTATTTTTCGGTAACGAAGCGTTTTAACCCCCGAATACTGACCGCTTCGTCGATTTTTCCCCGCCGGCAGGCATCCTCGCAGGGCGCCGCACACACCCGCGCGCAAATGGAAGCAATCGGATTAGGGGAGCGGGCCACCAGGTAAGCCTCCTTGAAGGCTCCCTCAGCAATGAGTTGGACATATTTTCCCGAATCCGTATGAACCGGACAGGCTGCTAAACAGGGAATGTTTTGCCGATACCACTCAAAATCACGCAATTCTGTCGGATATTTCACAGCCTCCTCTCCTGCATTAAATCGCCTAAATAAGTGAATTGTTTAACATTATCAACTCACAGTCCTCCCGTACAAACCGGACGCCTCAGTTCCGGTCAGTCCCGTCTTTAAGCAAATCCGGTATTTTCCAGCAGAAAAAGAATGAAAGTAATAGAGGAAGGTAAAAGCGTTTGATGTAATTCAGTTTCGTTGAATAAAGATTCCACCAATCCGTTCCGCAAGGACCTTCGGAAGAAATCAATTTGGAGCAAACTGCTGGAAAAGGTTAAAGTAAATTTTTGCTTGAAAAGGCTTTCTTGTTTCATCGCCAATACACTCGCTTTAGTTCCGGCGCATTGTTCGTTCAGCCGATAATGTTCCCCCGATTAACCCGGATTAATATTTAAAAATGCGAAAGAAATTTTTTAGATTGTCGCAGAAAATAAACTGCTGGTAAACCTGGCAATTGCGACAATCTTTATGATCTTTCGGGTGCTTAACCTCGAAACAAAGCCGGGTTCTTTCTATGTAAACCGGGCAATTATCCCGTTCTTTACATTTAATGATTTCCCAGCAGGGGAGCAGGGCCAACAACCGCCGGATGCCTTCAATATTCATTTTTTCATTTTTAATGAGATTGCGGATCTTTTTTAACCAGGCCACATCTTTTTCGTTGTAAAGGCGGCGGTTGGTCGGGGTGCGGTGGGGAATAACCAGGCCGGAATTCTCATAAAGTCGTAAGGTATTTGGCGAGATGTCCAGAATTCGGGCAACATCTCCAATCGTGTACCACTTTTCGGATGTCTCTTTCATCTTTTCCGCTTCAAAACTAACTTACATTTTAAAATGTATATTATTTCCCACTCCATTCAATCATTCGTGAATATTTTTACGCTTAAATTTTAATAAAACTGATCCAAAAAAATCAAGAGAAAAATTTTACATTTTAAAATGTATATTTAAATTTCTGTATATTCATACTTTCTGAAGGCGTTGGGCTCAATTTAAATCGGTCTTACCTCACTAATTCCCACCGGAAATGAGAAATCAAAGTCCGGTGGGAGGCTGAATTCTGGAATGGAGATGGTCTTTTGGTGTGAAAGATGGAACAAGTGGTTTCGGCCCCTCAGTTCTATTCCTGGATTATTAAAAAAAGTAAGCTGTGATGTCTTGAATTTGTTTACCTTTTGATTCAAAGGCGATGAACCGGGCGATAATCGGTGAGAAACGGGGAAAAAATGGTGTGCAACCTGATTCTTTTTTTTAGGGAGCTTCGGAAGGTTGCCAGGGGACGGCTCAAGCTGGAAATTCTATTTGTATTTTTGAGGGAGTTTATTATATTTAGGGAAATTTGTTCTTAAAAAATGATTTTTCTGGATAAAAGAAGGTTTTATCAGTTGATAAAATAGAGTTACTTTTATTCCTTCCCGGAATTTTAGTTTTCAATCAAGGAAATTGAATCAGCCATCAATTAATTATTGGTTTTTATTCGGAGGTTTTGTAATGAAGCATAATGTTATTGGGTCTCTTTTAAGTCTTGGGATGCTGTGGTTCGTTTCCTGCGGCGGCAACACGGAGGTGGCTCAGGCTCCGCCGGAGGTTACTGTGGTCGAAACCCGGGCCGAGCAGGTGCCGATTTACCAGGAATTTGTGGGGCAGGTGTACGGGCAGAAAGATATTCGCATTCCCGCCCGGGTGGAGGGGTTTCTGGAAGGCATTTTTTTCCAGCAAGGAGCCTTGGTAAAAAAGGGACAGCTTTTGTACACCATCGATCCTCAGCCCTTTGAGGCGAACGTGGCGGCGAAAATGAGTCGGTTAGCCGAAGCCAAGACGATGCTTGCAAAGGCCCAGAGCGATCTGAACCGGATTCGTCCCCTGGCCGAGATCAATGCGGTGAGCCAAAGTGAGCTGGATGCGGCGGTTGCGCAGTACGAAGCGGCGCAGGCGGGGGTTCAGGCGGCGGAAGCGAACCTGCGAGCTGCCCGAATTCAGCTTAGTTACACCCGCATTAAATCCCCCATTACTGGATTGATCGGAAAGACCCAGGCCAAAGTGGGCGATTTTGTGGGGCGTTCTCCCAATCCAGTGGTATTGAATACTGTTTCCAAGATTGATACCATACTGGTGGATTTCTTCCTAACGGAATCGCAATATCTGGAGTTGGCTCGGGCCTATCTGGGAAGAGAAAATAAGGAAATCGAACGCATTCGAGAAGCGAAAGATCAAAATTTGCAGCTGATTCTGGCAGATGGTTCGGTGCATCCCCAAACCGGCGGGATTGTGTTTGTTGACCGCAATGTGGATCCCAGTACGGGTGCCATTCTGGTAGAAGCATTCTTCCCCAATCCCCAAAAATTGGTTCGCCCGGGGCAGTATGCCAAGGTGCGGGCCGAAATTGATGAGGTGGAAAATGGAATTCTGATTCCCCAGCGGGCGGTGCAGGAATTTCAGGGAATTTACCGCGTGTGGGTGGTGAATGATTCCAATCAGGTGCAACTGCGCAAAATTAAAATGGGTCCGACTGTGGGCGAGAACTGGTTGGTTCTGGAGGGGTTAAAATCGGGAGAAAAAGTCGTAGTGGAAGGCATTCAATTGCTGAAGCCCGGTATGGAAGTCACCCCGGTAAGCAGAGAAGAATCCGCTTCTTTATGAAACGTTCTGGGAGTTTTAAATTTTTCTGTGTGTTTAACTGTTAATTCGCAAAAAATTAAAAAGGTATCGAGAAAACATGGGTGAATTTTTTGTTAAACGACCAATTGTGGCGATGGTTATTGCTATTGTGCTGGTCATTGTGGGACTGGTTTCCATGATGCAGTTGCCGATTGAGCAATATCCGGCGCTAACCCCGCCCATGGTCCAGGTAAATACCAACTACGTGGGTGCCAATGCCCTCAATGTGGAACAATCTGTGGCAACACCGTTAGAACAAAAAATCAACGGTGTGGAGAACATGATTTACATGAAGTCCACTAATACAAACTCCGGTTATATGAGTATTAACGTGTCTTTTCGCTTGGGGACGGATCCCAATATGAATTCCGTGCTGGTGCAGAATCGGGTGGCCACGGTGACGCAAATACCGGCGGAAGTAAAGCAGTATGGGGTGACCACCGAAAAAACGTTTTCCTTTCCGCTGCTGGTGATTGCGGTAACCTCTCCCAATGGCACATATGACCGAAATTTTATTGGGAACTACGTACGCATTAATATGATGGACGAATTGGCACGACTGTATGGGGTAGGAAAGGTGAATGTAATCGGGGTAACAGATTACGCCATGCGCATCTG
Organism: Calditrichota bacterium; assembly: GCA_024276455.1. Classification (GTDB taxonomy): domain Bacteria; phylum Calditrichota; class Calditrichia; order RBG-13-44-9; family RBG-13-44-9; genus JAJRXE01. The sequence continues at coordinate 516 of JAJRXE010000369.1, read as the reverse complement.
GATTAAGCCGGATCGGGTGGCGCAATTGGGATTAACCATTCCCGAAATCGTCAATGCCGTAAAAGAGCAGAACCGCCTGGTTCCCGGTGGAAAATTTGGCGGGGAACCAGCACCGCCGGGAACTGAATTTACCTACACCGTCAATTTAAAAGACCGGTTAAAAACGCCCGAAGAATTTGGAAATATTGTTTTACGGACCAATCCGGATGGTTCTCAGGTGCGGTTAAAGCATGTGGCCAAGGTGGAGATGGGTACGGAATTATATGATGCCTATACCCGATTCAATGGGCAGGATTGTGCCCTGATCTTTGTGTTCCAGGCGCCCGGTTCTAATGCCATGGAGGTGGCCGGTCTGGTAAAAGAGACCATGGAGCGGCTGGCGCAAAACTTCCCGGAAGATATGGATTACGTATTGTCTCTGGATACCACCCGACCCATTGTGGCCGGTTTGAGAGAAATTGTGGTGACCCTGTTTATTGCGCTTCTGCTGGTAATTTTGGTGGTTTACATTTTTTT
>JAJRXE010000368.1 GCA_024276455.1 Calditrichota bacterium | reverse complement strand
GATTGTGGGATTGCCAATGTCAACATGGGTACCAGCGGGGCGGAAATCGGCGGCGCCTTTGGCGGCGAGAAAGACACCGGTGGCGGACGGGAATCCGGTTCCGATGCCTGGAAGGCTTACATGCGCCGGCAGACCGTCACCATCAACTGGGGTGACGAGTTGCCCTTAGCTCAGGGAATAAAGTTTGGCGATATGTAGTGGTTTTGAGCTCAAAGAAAATCCCCGGCACGTCCAAAGTGCCGGGGAATTTTTTAATAAACGATTTTTCAGGCAAACTTCAAAAACAACCATCCAATTATTCCGTGACAAAACAGCACCGCCGCTACACTGAGTTGCATCCAATGGTCGCCGATTAAATGGCCATTTACCGTCCATCCGGAGGTGAAATGGATGAGAATAATTGCCAGCATGGTAGCCGCCAGGGTGACATTTCCGGCCCGGTAGAAGAGTAGAAGCTCCCGTTCGTCTGCTTTCACCTTCGCCACTCGCATAATGACGGGCAGGATTGCCAGAAGCGCAAACACAGCGAATCCTTTTTCCCCGAACAGAAGGATGGCTACGAAAGTTAAAAAACCAACGATTGCTTCATAAAGAAAACGCAGTACCATGTTAATCCTCCTCTAAATAAAATAGATCCTCAACCTGACAATTAAAAAAACGAGCCATTTTCAAGGCCAGCTTGACGGAGGGATTAAATTTTCCCTTCTCGATGGCATGAATGGTTTGACGGGAGACCTCCAGAGCCCGGGCTAATTCCTCCTGGGTGATTTCCCCCCGATCGAAACGGAATTTGCGGAGACGATTTTTTAGTTCCATAAGGCCCTCACTTACTATTTTCAAAGCCACAGGTAATGTAAATAATTGTAACCATGATGTCAAGTATTAATTACTTTTTGTCTTGTATTGTTTGCCTGACAGCGGCCCTAATTTTACGGTTGAATAAAATCTTGCTCCCGGGAAAATTAATATTGGTCAATTTTATTTGGGGTGGGTCGATTAATTTAAGAGAAGTTTATGGGGAAGAAAGAGGCGATCATTAAACCAAGGACGCGTTATGAAAAGTTTGTGGCAGAACATTTTTAAAAGCAAGGAAAAATCCGAAGAAAATATCTTAACCATTCTGCGTCGGATTCCCATTTTTCAGGATCTCTCGGAGCGGGAGGTGCGGGCGATTGAACGGATTCTCCACCGGCGGCATTACCAGGAAGGGGAAGTCATATTCCGCCAGGGAGATGCGGGGGTGGGGATGTACATTATTGAGAAAGGGGTGGTCTCCATTGTTTACGAACCGACCGATCAGATTTTGGCGGAGCTGAAGGAAGGGGAGTTTTTCGGGGAATTGGCATTGTTGGACGAATCGCCCCGTTCGGCAACGGCGGTGGCCGCCAGCGAGTGTAAAATGCTTGGTTTCTTTCAGCCGGATCTGTTTGGGCTTATTGAACGGAATCCCCGTTTGGGAGTGAAAATTGTGTTGAAGCTGGCTCAAATCATCGGAGAACGCCTGAAATCGGCCAACGAGGAATTTCAGCAAATGAAACAACAACTGCTGGAATTACAGAAAAAATTGGAGGCCGAGAAGAAATGAGTCGCAACCTAAAGATTTTGTTCGGGATTATTGTTACAATTACCGTTCTCCTTTTTCTCTACAGCATTGCCTCCTTACTGAAAATCCTAATCGTAGCGGCTTTGTTCGCTTACCTGCTCGATCCCCTGGCCAATGCCCTGGAATCCCGGGGAATGAAACGCAGTACCGCTACCGGTATTTTGTTCGCCGGTATTATTGGGATTTTGGCCGGCTTTATTTTACTCATTTTACCGGTGCTGAGCCGCGAAATTCAGGCCATTCAGGAGATAATGATCACCGGACAGGCCGAGCGGATGGTTCAGGAATTCGAACAACTGCTCAGTCAAAAACTGAACAGTCTGGGGTTCCAGGAAGTGAACATTTACGAGAAACTCCAGTTAGCCCTGGCCTCGGTCGGAAATCAGATTTTTAACCTTTTACTGAATGCGGTTTCTTTAATTACCAACCTGGTCATCATTCCCTTCATCATGTTCTTTCTCATCAAAGATGGTCGGGAGATCAAAAAAAGAATTATTTCCCTGGTGCCGAATCGCTATTTTGAATTCAGTTTGAATCTGATCTACAAAATGGATTTGCAATTGGGCAATTACCTGCGCGGTCAGTTTTTGGATGCCATGACCATTGGCATTTTGTCCATCGTCGCCCTCTGGATGCTGGACGTGAATTATTTTGTGCTAATCGGAGCGTTTGCCGGCCTGGCCAATCTGATTCCCTACGTGGGTCCCATTGCCGGAGCCATTCCGGCCATCGTGGTGTCCATCATGCAGGTCGGGTCGTTTGAACAGGTTCCCTGGATTGTCCTGGCGTTTGCCATCATTCAACTCATTGACAATGTCCTGGTTCAGCCGCTGGTGGTCGCCAAAACCGTGAATCTCCATCCTTTAATTGTTCTGTTGGTGGTGATTATTGGAGGAAACTTTTTTGGAATTCTGGGGATGTTGCTGGCCGTGCCGGCCACCGGAGTGTTGAAAGTGATTGTGCAGGAAACCTACCTGAATTACCGAAAGTATCGTTTTGGGTAACAATTTTGGGTTCGCTTTCGGAAAAAGAAGAGGGTTTAAGAGACTTTTGGGTGAGGGAAAAAGAAAAAACCGGAAGGGCCTGTTCGTAGCGCTTCCGGTTTTTTTAACTGTAAATGCCATGGAGTTTTTACTCCCCCGGAATTTGCGGCACAGCGGACTTGCGGCAATAGCAGTATCCGTATTCCGCTGCTTATTCGAGGGAGGAGATTAGCGCCCGGAGCGGCGCTGTTTTTCTGCCACCCGGCGGTAAGCTTCCCGAAAAGGGATTCCCCGCGCTACCAGCTGGTAAACTTCGTGGGTGGCGTACATTTCCGGGGTGAGCGCCTGGCGGCAGTGCTCTTCCTGAACTTTCAGGCCCTCGAAAATCAGGGTCGTGACCTCCAGAGAGGCTTCCACAATGCGAAAGGCTTCCATGACCGGCCCTTTGGTTAATTGCAGATCGCGGTGGTAACCGCTGATTAGATTGGCGCTCAGGGACTGGACCTGGATTTCCAGCCCGAGCAAGCGGTGGTAATAGGCGCGGAGTAGTTCCAGTGCGTCGGGATTTTTTTTGTGCGGCATAATGGAGCTTCCGGTGGTCAGCGTTTCGGGCAGGGTAAAGTAGCCCAATTCCGGCAGGGTGAAAAAAATCAGGTCGCTGGCCAGTTTATTGAGATCGAATTGAACGAATCCCAGTCCGTGAAGCAGGGTGGCTTCGAATTTTCCCCGGCTGTTCTGGACGTAGAGAGGGTTGCGCTGTAAACGAGGAAAGTGAAGCTCCCGGGCGAGCATTTCCCGGTCAATTTCCAGAGGAATGCCGAATCCGGCGCCGCTGCCGGCCGGGGATTGATCCACCAATTCCTTCACTGCCCGGAGCATGGTCAAATCGTCCGCAAAAGCCTCTCGAAAGGCGCTGGCCCATTGGTCCACGGTAAAAGGCATGGCTTTGCGGGTGTGCGTGTACCCCGGAAGGGGGATGTCGCGGTGGCGGCGAGAGAAAGTTTCCAGGACGGTTTGTAACCGGCGAATGCCTTGCTCGATTTGGCTCAGCTGGTCGCGGTAATAGAGACGCAGGGCGGTAAGCACCTGGTCGTTTCGGGAGCGAGCGGTGTGGATTTTTTTACCGATTTCTCCTAATTTAGAAGTCAGGTAGTTCTCAATCGCCGTATGTCCGTCTTCGTCTTCGGGAGAAATTTCGAATTCGCCGCGTTCCGCCAGCTCCTGGATTTCGCCGAGTGTCTGGCAAAGCGCCTCTACTTCCGATGGGCTCAGAATCCCGATTTTACCCAGCATGCGGGCATGCGCCTGCGACGCCCGGCAATCGTAAGGAATCAGTTCCAGGTCCAGCGCCGGATCTTCCCCCGCCGTAAAGGCCAGGATTTTTTCATGCACGGGCACTCCCTTTTCCCACAGTCTCATTGCAACACCCCCGTATTTTTGCGCCAGTCGTAAGGTTGTTTTTTCCGCAGTACCACATGGTGCGCTTTGAGCCGGATGGCGTTAATCCGAATAAATCCGGTGGAATCGGTGGCGTCGAAACCGCCTTCCTGATCCATGCTGGAGAGTTCCCGGTCGTACAGCGAGGTGGGCGATTCCCGGCCAATAACCTGCACGTTGCCTTTGTAGAGGGAGAGCAGCACCCGGCCGTTAATGTACTCCTGACTTTTGTTGAAAGCGCTGAGAATAAAATCCATTTCCGGTGAGAACCAGTAGCCGTTGTAAATCAGTTCTGCAAATTTAGGAAGCAACATATCTCGCAGGTGCATTACCTCTTTGTCCATGGCCAGCCCTTCCAGATCGCGGTGGGCAATCCAGAGCACCGTGGCACCCGGCGTTTCGTAAATGCCTCGCGATTTAATCCCGATGTAACGGTTCTCCACCATGTCGATCCGTCCGACCCCGTTCTCGGCCGCAATTTTATTCAGGTAGGTGAATAGTTCCAGGGGACTGTCTTTCACCACTTCATGGGTGTGGTCGATGGCGGCCACCGGAATCCCGTCCTGGAAGTGAATTTCCACAATGGTCTCGCGGTCCGGCGCCTCCCGGGGAGCGACGGTGTGGGTGAAAATGGTTTCCTCCGGTCGCATGAGTGGATCTTCCAGAATTCCGGCCTCGTGACTGATGTGCATTAGGTTTTCGTCTTCGCTGTAAGGTTTGGAATGGGTGGCGGTTACCGGAATTCCCTGTTCCCGGGCGAAGCGAATCAGGTCGCTGCGTCCTTTAAATTGCTGCAGGAACTCCGGATCGCGCCAGGGAGCGATCACCTCGATTTCGGGATTCAACGCGTAATAGGTGAGCTCGAATCGCACCTGGTCGTTTCCTTTGCCGGTGGCGCCGTGAGCCACAAAGCGGGCGGCTTCCTGTTCGGCAATTTCGATCTGCCGTTTAGCCAGCAAGGGGCGGGCCAGGGCGGTTCCCATCAGGTAGCGCCCTTCGTAAATGGCATTTCCCTGCAGGGCGGGGAAGATGAAATCGGTGACAAATTCCTCCCGCAGGTCTTCAATGTACACATTGCTGGCACCGGTGGCATAGGCTTTTTGCTCCACCGCGGCAAAATCTTCCTGTTGCCCGATGTTGCCCACGTAACACACCACCTCGTAACCCTTGTTAACCAGCCATTTCAGAATGACCGAGGTGTCCAGTCCGCCGCTGTAGGCCAGAATGACTTGCTCCTTACTCATGGTTGGGTACTCCTTTGTTTGATTCGTCTCTATCGTGAATTAACTCTGTTCCCCGAACGGTTTTTGGGGCCGTGACGGTTTCCAATTGCCGAAAATGGCAGAGAACCACCTGTTTGACGCCGCCTGCGAGGGCAGCAAACCCGTTGTCCAGTTTGGGAATCATACCGCCTCGAATGAGGCCGTTTTCCTTCAGATGCTGGTACCGGGAGCGGGAAAGTCGGGGAATGAGGGTCTGCTGGTTCTCCGGATCGTGCAATACCCCCGGCACGTCGAGGCAGAAAAATAGCCGGGTGGGGAAGCTCTTGCTCAAAGCGCGGGCCAGCGCCGTGGCAATGGTGTCGGCGTTGGTGTTTAACACATCTCCCTCCTGGCTGTAAGTCAGCGGGGCAAACACCGGCACAAGCTCTGCGTCCAGAAGCAAGCGGAGGATTGAAACGTTGACTTTTTCCACATCGCCCACGTAACCGAAGTCAATGGGTTGTGGTGGACGCCTCACCGCCCGAATGCTTCCGGCATCCGCCCCCGTTAATCCGATGGCCGGACATTCCAGACGCTGCAGTCCGGCCACGATTCGCTTGTTCAGCAATCCGGCATACACCATGATGGCCACCTCCAGCATGGCGGCATCGGTGATGCGGCGACCGTTGACCATTCGAGGCGTGATGCCGAGCTGCCTTGCCATTCGGCTGGCAAGTATACCGCCTCCGTGCACCAGAATTTTCGGAGCCGGAAGGCGCGCAAAGCTCTGCAAAAATGGCTGGAGATTGTCCGGTTTGTCCAACACCTCCCCGCCGATTTTCACCACCAATATCTCGCTCATGTTAAATTTCCTTCTGTTAAAAAGCCACCGCTTTTAATTGCAGTCCGCTGGTTTCCGGTAACCCGAACATGAGATTCATGTTTTGCACCGCCTGCCCGGACGCTCCTTTTAAAAGATTGTCAATCGCACTGACCACCAGAAGCAGGTCTCCGTGTTTTTCCAGGTACAGGATGGCCCGGTTGGTGTTCAGCACCTGTTTCAGATCGGGATTCTCGGGGCTCAGCCAGACAAACGGGTGAGTTTGGTAATATTCCCGGTACATTTCCTGTACCCGCTCCCCGGGTAATTCGCATTTCAGATACAGCGTGGCAAAAATTCCGCGGGTGAAATTTCCCCGGTAAGGCACAAAGCGCAACTTCGGGTGGAGGCGGGGTTGCAGCTGGCGGAGCGTACGCTCAATCTCCGGGAGGTGAGGATGGGTGAACGGGTTGTACACGGAAAGGTTGTTGTGACGCCAGGTGAAATGGGTGGTCGGGCGCATTTCTTTCCCCGCACCGGTGGAACCGGTAATGGCGTGAATGTGCACTTCCGCTGGTAATAACTGATTAGCGGCCAGAGGCAGCAAAGCCAGCTGAATAGCGGTAGCAAAACAGCCGGGATTGGCCACCCGATTAGCCCGGCGAATAAGCTCCCGCTGCAGTTCCGGCAGCCCGTAAACAAAGTCGGGATTTTCGGGAGACGGCAACCGGAAGTCGCGGCTTAAATCAATGAGTTTGACCTCTCCCGGAAAGGGGTGTTCGCGCAGAAAAGTGCGGGAGACCCCGTGTCCCAGACTCAAAAAAACCACCTCCACCTCCGGATCGACCGTGGCGGAGAAAAGAAGATCGGTTTCGCCCAACAAGTCGGGATGCACCCGATGAACCGGTTCGCCGGCGTATTGGCGACTGTAAGCGGAGACGATTTCCACCTGCGGATGGTGCAGTAAAAGCCGCAGCAGCTCTCCGCCGGTGTAACCCGAGGCTCCTACAATTGCGGCACGTATTTTATTTTTTGGGGTCATGAGAAATTCCTCCTCCTGGTTGCAGGGTAAATCGTTCCAATAATCTCACCAATGCGCTGTGAAGGAGGTGGAATAGGCGGGTTTGCTTCAACCGTTCGCGCAGCGGTAAGCAGGAGGCATTCATTTTCCGCTGTTCCGCCGGATCGAACAGCAGCCCCGTGCACAGGCACAAGCGGTATTGGTTCCGGGTCAGTATTTCGTAGTTGGGACAGGAACGGCAGCCGTGCCAGAAACGGTCTTCGGTGGTTAATTCGGTGTAAGGAACCGGTCGGAATCCCAGCTCGGTGTTCATTTTCATGACGGCCGGGCTGGTGGTAATGGAAAAAATTTTGGCCTCCGGAAAGTTCTTCCGGGAGAGGGTAAACGAGGCCAGTTTAAGCTGTTTCCCTAATTTGTGTCCTCGAAACTCGGGAACCACAATCAGGCCGGAATTGGCAATGTAGCGACTGTGACTCCAGGTTTCGATGTAGGTGAAACCGGCCAACCTTCCGTCCTTGTGAAAGGCAATCACCGCTTTCCCTTCCCGGATTTTTTCCGCCAGATATTTGGGCGATCGCCTGGCAATTCCAATGCCGCGCTGGCGGGCGCTTTCGGCCAGCAGTCGGGAAATCTCCTCGGCGTACCGGACGTGAGATTCGTTGGTCGATGTTAACACAAAGTCTCCGTGCACTTTTTTGAAACCGTATTTCATGAGAAACACCCCTGTTTAAGAACGAACATTCCCTGGAACAGACAGCAGTAACAAGACCGGGATCGGTCTGCTTTTTTAGAATTTTGCGGAATACAGTTGCTGATATGTCAAATGTTAAATAGTGTAGACCCGTTAGGGCCTACGGCGGATGTTACGACGGGTGTTCAGAGGTAATGCAGAGAGATGGGAAGGAATCTGAAGGCCGGAAAAGAAGAAACGGGCGTTCTCCCATCCGGACATCGAAAAGCTGACGAAATGATTTAACCGTTTAGCTGCCAAAGTAACGCTTCCTTTTTGCACTTCCATCTTGAGGCGAAAAATAAGGGGAAAATTCCCGAAAAGCAACCGGGAGTTTAAAAACTAAAATTTATTGATAGGATTCATGAATAGTGTAATATTATGATGGTTGTTTGGGAAGTTATTCAATATTTTGGATACAAGACGGGCGGTTCGTAAAAAAATGGTAAAAATTTGATTATTTCTTCCCATCGATCCGCTTTTCGCTTAAATTTAGATTTAAGGAAATCCGGAATTTTTCTGCAAGATTTACCCGGGAAGATCAATGAAGATACGCCACATTCCCTTAACCGAAATTGCCTCGGCGGAAAAATTCCGCTACCGAAGGGAGGGCGTTTCCCCTTCCCTGGAGCGTTCTGTTAAAGCGGTGGGGGTTTTGCAGCCCGTTTGGGGAGTGGAGCAGGAGGGGGTGGTATTGCTGGATGGATTTCGCCGGGTGGAAGCCGCCCGCCGGGGGGCGGTGGAGGAAATTCCGGTGCGACTGTTTGCGCCGTCCCAATTGGAAGAGGCCTTTCTGCAGGCTTTGCATTTGAATTTAACTGGTACAGGGTTGAGTGTTCTGGAGCAATTGTTGGCGTTGAATCGGGCGGAGAGTACCTTTCCCGCTCAAGTCCCCACGGTTTTGAAATGGTTGGAATATGAGCATTTACCGGGAGTTCTGGAGCTCGGTCGTAAAGTAGCCGCCCTGCCGGATTGGCTGCAGGATTATTTTCATCGCTCGAATCTTTCGGTGCGAATGCTGCAAAAGCTGCTGCATTTTTCCCCGGGGGATTACGAACCCTGGTACCGGATTGGAGCCGATCTCCATTTTAAAGGGGCGGAACTGGTCAATTTGTTGGAACAGGTGCGCGATGTGGCGCTGCGCGACAGTCGTTCCCCCGCCGAGCTCTGGAAAAATCTGGGAATTGAGACGGTGCTGGAATCTGCCCGGACGCCTCAACAAAAGGTACAGGAAATCAAAAAAATAGTGGCGAAGACGCGATTTCCGCTTTTACACAAAATACAGCAGCGGGTACAGGAAAAAGCGGTGGGATTGGAACGAGATTTTCCCGGGATGCTGAAGGTCTCCTGGGATCGGAGTCTGGAGAGTCCTTATTTGCTATTAACCCTCCGTTTGGGGGAGAACGAAGAGCGGTTGCAGCAGCGGATTTTGCAACCCGCCGTGGTTCGGAAACTGAAAGAAATTTGGGAGGCAATAAATCAATTACCAGAGGAGGCAGAGAATGAGCATTAAACGCCGAGATTTTTTGAAAGGTTCGCTGGCGGCCGGGGCAGGGGCGCTGGTAACTCCCTGGCTGGGGAAGGCGGTTCCGATTGCTTCTGCGGGCAGCAAGGTGAAGCCGAAACATCCGGTGGTGGTGGCCAGCGCAAACGGCGAGCGCGCAACCGCCAAAGCCATGGAACTCCTTCGGAAGGGGGCCGATCCCCTGGATGCCGTGATTGCCGGGGTAAATATCATCGAAGACGATCCCAACGATATTTCGGTGGGCTACGGCGGATTGCCGAATGAAGACGGGGTGGTGCAATTGGATGCCTCGGTGATGCACGGACCGACCCACAACGCCGGTGCCGTGGCGGCGCTG
>JAJRXE010000367.1 GCA_024276455.1 Calditrichota bacterium | reverse complement strand
TGGATCCCCGGCCACTGGGCCTGGCGGCATGGTCGCTACGTATGGGTCAAAGGTCACTGGGTGAAACCCCGCCACGGTTACGTGTACGTGCCCGGTCACTGGGTTAAAAAGCCCCGCGGTTGGGTCTGGATCTCCGGTCACTGGAAAAGAATTTAACATTCCTAAAACCCCTCCATACAGAGCCTCCTCCTGCCCCGCCCCCGGTAATGAGTTGCCGGGGGATTTTTATTACCCTCCCAGCCAATTTTTATCGTATATTCCCGCTTAAAGGGATAATTAAATGGAAGCGGAGATTCGCTACATCTCGCTGGGTCCCACCGACCGGATCGGACCGTCGGCGCACTACCTTCGATTGGGCGAATGGGGGATTCTGCTGGATGCCGGGCTGGATCCCGCCGCAGAGGAAGAAAGCGCCCTGCCCGATTTCGAGCGGATTAAAAATCAGCCGGTGAATGCCATCATTATTTCCCATGCTCACCTGGACCATCTGGGAGCCTTGCCGCTGGCTATCCGCTACTTTCCCCACGCCCGGGTGTACATGACCCCGCCCACGGCGGTATTGAGCGAAAAGCTGCTTTTCCATTACATTCGGGTACGAAGCCGCCAATTGCAGGAACGACGCCAGAAAATGACCCACCTGTATTCCCCGGAGGAAGTGGAGAACATCCTTTATCTCTTTCAATCTTTCGAGTACAATTTCCCCTTTTTTATTCACGGTTTTCAGGAAAGCCAGATTCAAATCACTTTCTGGGATGCCGGCCATATTCTCGGCTCCGCCGGAGTGGAAATCGCCTGGCAGGGAAAACGCTTTTTCTACACCGGCAATACGAAGAAAACCAGTCAGTTCATTCTAAAAGGAGCCAAATACCCAGCGAGTACGGACATTCTGCTGTTGGAAGCCACCTACGGCGCCGATGAAGAGGCACCGCGGATTAAAAAATCGGCTGAAGTGAACCGTTTCGTGTGTTTCCTGAAGGAAGTCTTAAATCTGGGTGGCTCGGTGTTGATTCCCGTGTTTGCCCTGGGACGTACCCAGGAGATTCTGGTACTGCTCCACCGCTTGATCGTGAAAGACCGTTTACCGGCGGTGCCAATTTACCTCACCGGCTTTGGGGTGGTAATGAACGGCGTGTACGATCGATTGCTCCACAAGGTGTATCCGGATTATCGTCTGCAGCGGTTGCGGACTATTACTTACCAGACACTGCGGGGGCGCCGCTTTCGCCGTCCGGCCATTGTGCTGGCAACTTCCGGGATGATGCATCCCAATACTCTCTCTTACGAAATTGCGGCCGATTTTCTGAACGAACGGCGCAATGCCATCGCTTTTGTGGGGTGGGCAGACCCGGAAACCCCTGGCGGTAGCCTGCGGGAACAAAAAGAGGAGCGCATTCGCCAGATATTTGGGGTGAGTGAAGTGCGCTGCCACATCGAGGTATTCCGCTTCTCCGCGCATTCACACCGCCTGGAGCTATTGCAATTGGTCAAACGGCTGCACCCCCGTACCACCATCCTCTGTCACGGAGAAACACCGGCGCTACAATGGATGTGGGAAAAAATTCGGGAACTGGGTGACCAACCGGACGTAATTATTCCCGATCCGGGGGAAGAAATCGAGCTGGTTTAACGGAGGAAAAGGGCGGGAATTGGCGAAGTGGTAAGGGAGACAGAGAGCATGCGACCCGGGCGGAATTTCGTATCGTGTACCCGGTTCGGAATTAGGGTACGAAAGGCGGCAAAAAGGAAGCAATTCTGTCCTGATGAATGAAAAAAACCTTGCAAATAAAATTTTCTCTCTTTAAATTGGCTTGCTTTAATATATGCTTAAAGTGGTACGGGACGATAGAAATAGTGGTTGAGTATGTTCGAAGATCTGAATGCGAAGCTTGAATCGGTTTTGCGGAAAATACGCGGACAGGGAAAACTGACCGAGAAAAATATTGCGGATTCTCTGAAGGAAGTGCGGCGTGCCTTGCTGGAAGCGGATGTGAATTACAAGGTCGTCAAGGAGTTTGTCAATAAGGTTCAGGAGAAGGCGGTCGGGGAGGAAGTGCTCCGGAGCGTAACGCCCGGCCAACAGATTCTTAAAATTGTTTACGACGAATTAGTCCAACTTATGGGTGGTTCTCACAGCGAGCTTAAGTTCGCTGGAATTCCACCCACTATTATTATGTTAGCTGGCCTGCAGGGCTCAGGGAAAACCACCTTTGCCGCCAAGCTGGCCAATTATTTTCGTAAGAAGGGGCATCGCCCCATGCTGGTGGCAGCGGACATTTACCGGCCGGCTGCCATTGAGCAGTTAAAGCAACTGGGCAAACAGCTGGACATGCCGGTGTTTGCCAGCGAGAGCAAGGACGCGGTTCGGATTTGCCGGGAAGCGGTTCAGGCGGCGCGCGAACAAATGCGCGACGTCATTATTCTGGATACGGCCGGACGCCTGCACATCGATGAAGAGATGATGCAGGAGCTGGAACGTATTAAAAAGGAGCTGAAGCCGCAGGAAATTTTGTTTGTGGCCGACGGGATGACCGGACAGGATGCCGTAAATGCCGCCAAGGAGTTCCTGCAGCGGTTGGATTTCGACGGGGTGGTGTTGACTAAAATGGACGGCGACGCCCGCGGGGGAGCGGCCCTTTCCATCCGGGCGGTTACGCAGCGTCCCATTAAATTCCTGAGTGTTGGCGAAAAACTGGACGCCATCGAGCTGTTTCATCCCGATCGACTGGCTTCTCGCATTCTGGGAATGGGCGACGTTGTGACTCTGGTGGAGAAGGCCCAGGAGGCGGTGGACGTCGAGAAAGCCCGTAAACTGGAAGAACGGATTCGGAAAAACGAGTTCACCCTGGAAGATTTTTACGAACAAATCCAGCAGATCAAAAAAATGGGGCCGCTGGAACAGATTCTGGGAATGATTCCCGGCATCGGAAAACAGTTGAAGAATGTGCCGATTGACGATAAAGCCTTTGTGCGGGTGGAAGCAATTATTAATTCCATGACGCCGGAGGAACGGCGGAAACCACAAATTATTAACGGAAGCCGTCGTCGCCGCATTGCCCAGGGAAGCGGCACCCGGGTACAGGATGTGAACCAGTTGTTGAATCAGTTTGAAGAAATGCGGAAAATGATGAAGAAAATGCGCCGTGGGAAATTTAAAGGAATGGTAAACCCCGGTTCGTTACCTTTTTAGCAGAGTGAGTGAACGAAAAATAACGGAGGTAAGATTTGGCTGTTAAACTAAGATTGCGCAGAATGGGGCGGAAAAAACGTCCGTTTTACCGTATTGTTGCTGCGGATGCACGTTCTCCCCGTGATGGCCGGTTCATCGAAGAGATCGGTTACTACAATCCCTTAACCGATCCGGCAACCATTGAAGTGAAGGAAGAGCGAGCGCTATATTGGCTGGGAGTGGGAGCGATTCCGACGCCGACGGTGAAGAGTTTGTTTCGGAAAAAAGGAATCATCTTGCGCTGGGATCTCATGAAGCGCGGTCTGCCGGAAGAGAAGATTGAAGAAGAAATGAAGAAGTGGGAAGTGCTTCAATTGGAACGAGCCCGGCGGCTGGAAGCCCAGAAGGCGGCCGAAGCAGCCCAAAAGCCTGAGCCGGCACCCGAACAACCTGCTGAAGCAGCCACGGAAGCCGAACCAGCTCCGGCGCCCGCGGAAGCTGCCCCGGCAGCGGAAAGCAGTGGGGAAACGGCTGAGGCTGAGAATAAAGCGAAAGTAAAGGCAGAAGAAGCAGCCGAGCAAACGGAAGAAGAAGAAAAGAAAGAAGAGTAGGAAAATTAACCCAATTCAGCGCGTTTGGGGGCGATTTAGCTCTTGATGAAAGGCTCAACTAAACACGTGTAAAGGAGGTAAGGTTCATGAGAGAATTCGTCGAATTCATCGCAAAGCATCTGGTGGACAAGCCTGAAGAAGTGCAGGTGACAGAAGTGGAAGGTGAGCGGGTCACAGTTTATGAATTGCGCGTTGGCGATGGAGACCTCGGAAAGGTAATCGGCAAACGTGGGCAGACGGCCAAGGCAATTCGAACCCTGTTGAGTGCCGCCGCAGCCAAAGTTGGAAAACGAGCTGTCTTAGAAATCTTAGAATAAGCGTTACAGATTTTAGTTGAGCATTGGGATTCGAGGGAAAAAACACTCCCTCGAATCTTTCTTTTATGAAAACGTTTGAAGCGGATTACATCGCGGTTGG
>JAJRXE010000366.1 GCA_024276455.1 Calditrichota bacterium | reverse complement strand
TTCTTTTGATTCTGGCTTGTCGGAATCCCTTTGCTCCCATGCTGGTCACGGATTATTCCCCCACTTCCGGTCTGATTACTCAGCAAAAAACCCCGGAAGAGGTGTTGCAAAATTTCCGTTTCGCTTACACCTTTAAAGATTCGTTGATTTACAGCGATGTACTGGATTCGACCTTTATTTTCCGGAGTTGGGATTACAACGTGTACCCGCCGCAACCGCTGGAGTGGGGGCGCGACACCGATTTACGCATCACCGCCCGCATGTTCCGCTATTTCAATCGGCTGGATTTAACCTGGAACACCATTTTGCCTCTGGACACGTTTAAATTTAATCCGGAGTACAAAGTAACCTTTACGTTGACCATCGACGGTGGCCAATCCATTCCGACCCTGAATGGGGAAGTACTTTTTCGATTTATTCTGCGGGGAAAAAAATATTATATTGCATTGTGGGAAGACCAAAAACTTTGAAGGGTGAAACGTATGAGTCGTGTGAATGTGCTACTGGATGATGTGGCGGCGTTACGAGAGGTGTTGAAAAACGATAAATTCGATCCGGTGCAGGTGGCCGTGCTGGCCGAGGCGGCCGGTGCCAATGGCATTACCTGCACGTTTTCTTCCGAAAAATCTCCGATACGCGAACGAGATGTGAAGTTGCTCAAAGAAATCCGGCAAACCTTTTTAAATGTGCGAATACCGGTGGATGAACAAATAGTCCGGAAAGTGCTTTCCATTGCCCCGGACATGGTAACGTTTGTCCGCGTGGAGGCGGTGGGCGGACACGTGCTGCCGGTGGATCTCCAACTCCACCTGGAGATGATCGAGGAATTCGTTCCCGACCTGCAAGCCAACGACATCTCGGTGGCCATATTAATTCCTCCCCAGATCAGTGGTCTAAAAACGTTGAGTAAGATGTCGGTGGATTATGTGGAATTGTCGGCACTGGAATTTACCCAGGCCGCTGATACCAACGAGGAGTTAATGGCATTAGACAAGCTGCAGTCGGCTGCCGTGGGAGGCACCAAGCTGGGGTTCGGGATTAACTGTTCCGGCGGCATTGGGTTCGAACATCTGGAACCGCTGGCACGGATTAGTGCCATTGAGGATATTATTATTGGAACCGCGTTTTACCAGCGGGCGTTGCTGGTGGGGGTGGAAAAGGCGGTTCAGGAAGCGCTTACGGCTGTTCGTTTAGCCTGAGGCTGTTTTCGGAGCGAGTTGAAAAATGGCCAGGGTCAAAACAACGAAATAGGCGCACCCGTAAATATTGGAAATCTGCAGGGTAAAGAACGACATAATCCAGAACGCCAATCCGGCCGCAAAGTAACCGCCGATTAACCCGGCGGAAGGATCGCCGCGGATGAGGCGGGGAACAAATTCCACAAGATGTTTCAAAAAGACCAGATAAATCCCTGACAAAATCAGCAACCCGATAATTCCCTGATTCAATAAAATCTGGACATAGTCCGATTCCCAGCTTTTGTATTGACTGGAGACCAACTCCGAGCGGCTTCGTAAACCGTGGCCGAACAGGAGATTGACCCAGCGTTTCTGCTGCCAGTCGTCAGACAAAATGTGCAGCGCATCGCGGTAAATTTGGGAGCGACCACTGGACAAATCCACTGTGCCCGGTTCCCGAAAGGATGATTGAGGATGTTTTTTTCGGAAAGGATTAATGCGGGGGTCGGGAGATTGCCAGATGAGTCCGATAAGAATAAGTACCGGGAGCAGGAACAGAAGACCCGACAGAAATTGCCACCGAGCGGCGGAGCGGGATTTCCGGAAAACAAACAGTACCGCCGTAGCGCTCAGCCCCACAAGCAGGGCCAGAAAAGCGCTGCGGGTGTAGGTCCACCAGAGAGCCGTAAGCTGAACGGCGGCAGAGAAAAACGCTCCGCCGCGCGTCAAAGCGGCGGAATGAGTCAGAATGTAGCCCAGGGTGACAGGCAGGGTTACTGTAAGCAGAGCTGCCAGAGTGAAATACCGTCCGTTGAAGGCCTGGGTACGTTCTAAACCCACAAAGAAGTGGTAGTAAAAACCGGCCAGCGCGCAAATTCCTCCCCCCACCACCATGATCTGAGCCAGCCGCTTCGGAGAGGAAAAAGACCAGTGCTCCTTCACAATCAACAGAGGAATAAGCGACCATAGGGCGAGGTGCCGCATCAGCTGGGGAAAGGCATTTGCCGGATTACGGGCGAGAAAGACAGCAAAGAGCCCGGAAATGAAATAGAGAATGATGAGAATCTCGAATGTTCCGGGAGGGCTGGATTTCCAACGCGTTGCAAGAAGGGGAATACTGCCAGCAAACAGGAGTACAATCCCCGCTTGAAGCAGCACAATGGAAAGAAAAAGTCCCGCCAGGTAAAAAGCCAGACCGGCGGTTACAATTCTTACTACGCGGGGGGTGATGTCCTGACTGTTCATAAAGTTGAGCGCATTTTTGTGCGGCTAAAAATACGCCATTTCGCTCTGCGACACAATGAAAAATTGAAAGAAAAGAACGGCAGGCGCTTTTTTTACCAGCGGGAGGAGCGGAGGCTACTCCGGTGGAATCTCAGGCGGTAGCTGGTTCCTGCGATTTGCGCTGCTTAAATTTCTTCTGGTTTAAAGTGGGAATTTCCAGCACAAAGCAGTTCTTATCGGTAACGGTCGGATCGAGATAAATTTTACCATTGTGGGCGTCCATGGCCAATTTGCAAAAAATGAGACCCAGCCCCCTGGCTGGTTTGTAGCCCGCCTTTTTTAATTCCACCTGGTACTGTTTCATGAATATTTTGCGGCGGAATTGTTGAGGAATTGGACGCCCGTCGTGGGTAATCCGTAACCCCACGTACCCGTTGGCAAGTTCTTCTTCTTCGATGGTAATCGTTTTGTAATCGGGGGTGTTCTGGAATACATAATTAAACAGGTTGTCCAGGATTCGCTCGAACACCTCCGGATCAACGAAAATTTGGGCCAAATCGTCCCGCAACTTTAGCTGAACGGATTTGTTCTGGTGTTCGGGAATATCTTTAAAGGAAGAGACCAGATCGTTAATCATATTGTTCAAATTAGTCGGTACCGGTTCCAGTTCCATCTGTTTTTGTTCCAGCCGACTAATGTCCAGCAGGTTCAAAATCATTCGTAAAAGGCTGCGGGTACTGCGGGCAATGCGTTGGGTGTAAATTTCCCGGTTGTTTTCGAACCCCTGTTGTTGGTTAATAGCCATCATTTGCAGATTCCCCTGAATGACAAAGAGGGGATTCTTCATGTCGTGTACAATCAGATTGGTTAATTCTCGTTTTAGAATGTCTTCCCGAATCAGGGCTTCCTTTTGCTCTTCCAGTTCTTTGTTTTTACGGATCAGCTCGTTGTGGTAAAATTTTAATCGCAAAAGCGATTTAACCCGGGCGAGCAGTTCCACATTGTCAAAAGGTTTGGAAATAAAATCGTCCGCCCCGGCTTCCAGCGCCCGGATTTTGTCTTTCAGTTCTTTGAGGGCGGTAATCATAATGATCGGAATATGGAAGGTGCGCTGGTCTTTTTTAAGCCGCTCGCAAATCTGGTACCCGTCGATTTTGGGTAACATAATGTCTAATAAAATAATATCGGGGGGGGCTTTCTCTACCATCTCAATGGCTTCCACGCCATCGGTGGCCACGGAGATTTCGTATCCGGCTGGTTTGAGAAAGTACACCAGGAGGTCAACACTTTCTGGATTATCCTCAACAATTAATACCTTCGCCTTCTGCTCGCTTTCCAGAATCATGGGAGAAATTCCTTTTTTCTTTCTCTCGTAAAATCCTCCTGATTTTAATTTTCTTCCCTGACATATGACCGAGGTTGCTGGTTCCTATTGCATCTCTTTATTATCGCCCACTGACGATAGATGTTTACCACAATTTTTGGTAGATGTTGAATAATTTATTTTTCACCAAATATTTTAGGAACAAACGGCTTTACATGCAACTTAATTTGTTAACTTGTACGCCTTATTTACATCATTTTGCATAAAATTGCGGGGAATTTTCAGGAAAAACAGATTACCCTCTCCTTTCATCGGCGAAACGGTAAAATCTCCACCAATTTTACGCAGCATTTGCGCCGTAACCAATAGCCCGATGTGGATGTTCTCCAGATTTAAATGATCTTCCGCCTGGGGGTGCAGGCTGTTCAGAATCTCCTCGTTAAGCGCTTTACCGGTGTCGGAAAATTTGATCAAAATGTGGTCGTCTTCCGTCGCGGAGCAGTCGAGATGAATTTTTCCGTTACGTTCAATCTGCTTTTTTGAGGTCAGGAGGAGATTGAGGAAAATCTGTTGCAGGAAGACTGAATCTCCCTGAATAATGGGCAGACCGGGCTGGGTGGTGATGGTAAGTTTAATGTTTCTTTTCTCGAGTTGTCCCCGGATTAAATTGTAGGCGTTTTGAATCACCGAATCGATTTCAATATATTCGTCGTTTTTACCCTGGGGGTGCTGAGACATCGAGAGAAGCCCCCGGATGATATTGGCAATCCGAAGGGTTTGCTTTTCAATGATTTTGAGACTTTTTTCCGGTTCGAAACCGAGTTGAGCCATTTGAATATTACCCAGAATAATTTGGAGGGGATTATTGATTTCGTGAGCAATGCCCCCGGTTAATTCTCCCAGAATGGCAAAGGGAATCAGTTTGTCCATTTGGTTCTGGGTCGATTGCCAGGATTTTTCCAGCTGCTCGAGCTGTTGCCGGAGCAAAATTCGGGCAATGGCTACAGCGGAAATATTGCACAGGGTTTGAATACTTTCGATGTCCTCCAATTTGCATTGATGAGCTTGTTCCGGGGACAGATACAAGAAACAGAGGCCGATTTTCTGGTTTTCGGATACCAGAGGTGTAATCAGATATTTTTCCTCTTCGGAGGTTGCCTCGGCACTCTCTCTGATTTCGTTGGCAGGCAACAAAATCGGGTCTTTTTGTTCCCACATCCAGTTCAAAGCGCCTTCCTGGTGTAATTTTTCTAAAAACGAGCGAAAACGTCCGTTCGTGCGGGTGGGAATAAAAGAAATGACCCCGTGATTGGAAATGCAAACGGCCGAATTCTGGTAAGAGAGAATTTTTTGGATCGCTTTATTTAATTCTTTAACAATATCTTCTAACATTCGTTTTTGGGTTAATGCCTGAGAAAACTGGTGAATAACTTCGGCCGCATTGCCGGAAGAAACAGGCGAAGGGTTCTGTTCCTGTTTTAGTTTTTGAAAGCGTTTCCGAAGTTGGTGTAAATCTTTGCGGAGTTTCTTGACTTGTGGGCCGTATTGTTCAAGTGTGGCAATCAGTCCAGTTTCCGGCAAATCCTTTACTTGATGCTTCTGGACAATCTCATCCAAATCCATTTCTTTTTTATTGGAAAACATCCCTATTCCCCTTTTTTATTTCATTTATTTTTACCAACTTCCTGTTGGTCGATTCCAATCACATCGTGCTGTACGGATGTTTACTCACCTGTTTCTCGGCATTTACCCCCTTTATTAATGCTTACAATTACTTATTCGACATAAATTTCTTTCTGGAGCATCCGACGAATGCGATTGATTGTTTCGCTGTGAATCTGTGAAATTCTTGATTCCGACACATTCAGGATGCGCCCGATTTCTTTAAAAGTAAGGTGCTCAAAATAGTACAAAGTAATGGCCAAACGAGCTTTCTCGGGCAGCTTTTTAATGATCTTCACCAGAAGGGTTTTCATCTCCATTTCTTCCAGTTGGGTCAGCGCATTGGTGCTTTGTTCATCCTCCACAATATCGTAAAGGTTACGTTCGTCATAATGTTCGTTCGGTTTATCCAGCGAAATCATGCTGGTATGGTTTGCCTGGGCTTGCCAGTGGTGGTATTCTTTTTCGGTAATGCCCAGAGTTTCGGCAATGTATTCGTCGGGAACCTCGCCACGATAGGTTTGCTCCAGTTCGTCGACGATTTTACGGATACGATTGGTTTTGGAACGGAGGGATCGAGGAATCCAATCTTGTTTTCGTAACTCGTCAATAATAGCCCCTTTAATTCGGGGAATGGCATACGTTTCGAATTTAATCCCAAAGTAGGGATTAAACCGCTCTACCGCTTCACCTAAACCAATGACTCCAATGTGGACCAGGTCTTCGCGTTCCACATTGGGTGGAATGGATTTGAACAACCGGTTCACCACGTAATATACTAACCCCAGATATTTTTCCATCAAGGCATTGCGGCATTCCTGATTTTTGGTTTCGTAATATTCAACCCACAGCGGTTCGATTTGCTTTTTCATAAAAACCCTCCATTCCATTTATTAGAAATTGGCAGAAATTTCAGAGAACTTATCTGTTCGGGAAACGCGGT
>JAJRXE010000365.1 GCA_024276455.1 Calditrichota bacterium | reverse complement strand
CCATTTTTTTAGACCGTGACGGCACCATTTGCGTGGAGAAAGAATACCTCCGTCGACCGGAAGAGGTGGAATTGCTCTCCGGCGCCGCAGAAGCCATTCGGCTCGCCAATCAGCAGGGGTTAAAAGTGGTCGTTGTAAGCAACCAGTCCGGAGTAGCCCGCGGGTACTTCGACGAGGAAACCGTGGAACAAATTCACCAACGTTTAACCGAGTTGCTGCAAGCGCAGGGGGCCCGAATCGACGGGTTTTACTATTGCCCCCATCATCCGGAGGGGAACCCGCCCTACAACATTTCCTGCACCTGCCGCAAACCACAGCCGGGGATGATTCTGAAAGCAGCTCGGGACCTACACCTGGACATACAGCGCTCGGTAATCATCGGCGACAAAGCCAGCGACATTGAGACCGCTGTGAACCTCCACATTCCGGGCATTCTGGTGCTGACCGGATACGGGAAGACCGAATGGGAAGGAATGCGTTCCCACGGCAACATCCGGCCAGTCCGAGTGGCCCGGAACCTGTTGGACGCCGTGCAGTGGTGGATTACCCGAATAAAATCCGAAGAAATGAAATAAATTTTACCCGTAGGGTGAGGAGCCATTAAAAAATTTAAGAATTTGCATTATATAAAAAGAAATTTTAAATTAGTTGTTTTGAAAACGTAATTTTGCAAGGAGAGACTCTTTTTATGAAAATTAAAGCCATTCAAATTCGCAAGGGAAATGTGATCGAATTTCAGGGAGACCTGTACCGGGTGATTGAGGCCACCCACGTGACCCCGGGTAAGGGACAGGCTTTAATGCAAATTACCATGAAGCGCCTTTCCGACGGCACCAAAATGGACAAACGTTTCCGTCCGGACGAAACGGTGGAAAAAGCGACCCTGATTACCCGGGAATACCAGTACCTCTACGCCGACGGCGATTCCCACTATTTCATGGATCTGGAAACCTTCGAACAAATTCATCTTTCCTCCGAGCTGTTAGGAGACGACGTCTATTATCTGTTGCCGGAAACCGTTGTTCAAATTCTGTTTTACGAAGGGACTCCGGTTGGAGTAGAATTACCGGGGGTGGTGGAATTAAAAGTGGTAGAAACCCAACCCAATCTGAAGGGCGCCACGGTTTCCAGTTCCTACAAACCGGCCAAACTGGAAACCGGACTGGAAACTCAAGTTCCTCCTTTCATTGAAGAGGGCAACGTGGTTCGCATTGACACAAACACTGGCAAATATATCGAACGGGCAAAGTAACCCGGGAAGGGCAAGCGTTTCCCGGAGGAACAAAATTGAAAGAAAATGAGTTTTTATTACGCTTAATTTGCAGGTATTCACCTTTTCTAATAAATATGGGAGACTTTAAATTCGAAGGAGGAGCATAATGAGGTATTTCAAATTACTACTCTCAATCACCCTGATCATGGTTTTTGCGCTCACTCTTTTTGCCCAGCAAGCTCAGGTCGATCCTAAAGTCGAGGCCAAGAAGCTCTACAACGAGGGATTGTCGCTTTTTAAAAGACATCAAACCGCTCAGGCAATCGAAAAATTGAATTTAGCCATACAGAAAGATCCTGATCTGGCGGTGGCTTACTATTTGTTGGGGGTGGCTTACAAAAGGTCCAAAGACTATGCCAATGCCGAAAAGATGTTTACCACGGCCATCGAAAAAGATAAAAATATGGCCAAGGCTTACAATGCCCTGGGTTTACTGCAAACTCAGTTAAAGAAATACGATTCCGCAATTAACACCTTCAAAGCGGGCATTCAGGTGGATTCCACCTACTACAAACTCTATTTCGGCCTTGGTTACGTGTACATGTTAAAGAAAGATTACAAAAACGCCATTACGAATTACAAGAAAGCGGTTGAAATCAATCCGAAATATTCCAAAGCATGGTTGAACCTGGGTTCCACTTATCTTAAAATCAACAAATACAGCGATGCGGTCAATGCCTTGCAGCAAGCCGCTGCCACGGAAAAGAAAACGACCGAAAAGGGTAAAATCTACCTCCTTCTGGGCGATGCTCTGAAAGCCCTGAAACGTTACAACGAGGCCATTACGGCCTACAACAATTGCTTGAAGACCAGCCGCAAGAGCACTATTAAAGCGGCGGCCAATTTCGGACTGGGTGAAATTTACAAGCAGAAAGGCGATAAACAAACGGCGATGGCCTACTTCGAAAAGGCTTCGCGGGATCGAACCTGGAAACAATCGGCTCTTTACGAGTTGGATTTACTTAAAAAGGGAATGTAAATCGTCAACCTAAAACCATCTGAAAGGGGGTCGAGCTCTATATGATCCACATCAAGGTGCGTGAAAACGAACCGTTCGAGAAGGCGCTGAAGCGATTCACCAAAGCATGCGAGAAATCGGGGCTGATGGCGGATATTAAGAAGCACCAGCACTTTGAGAAGCCCAGCGAACGGCGCAAACGCAAAGAGAATGCGGCACGCCGGAAAATTCGCAAGTTGATGGCTGAACAGAACCGTTAAACAGGAGAGGTACGGTGAGTATTCAAGAGAAGTTAATGGAAGATATGAAAGCGGCCATGAAGGCGGGCGACAAGCTTCGCCTTCAGACCATCCGGGGATTGCGTTCACAAATTAAGAATGCGGAAATTGACAAGGGGCGGGAACTGACCGAGGAGGAAGTGATTCAGGTGCTGATGAATGCGGCGAAAAAGCGCAAAGAATCCATTGAGCTCTACCGCCAGGGAAACCGGATGGATCGGGTGGAAGAGGAAACCCGGGAGCTGGAAATTATTCAGAAATATTTGCCGGAACAGATGAGCGAAGCGGAGATTGCCCAGTTGGTCGAGCAAATCATTCAGGAAGTGAACGCCTCTTCCCCCAGGGACATGGGAAAGGTAATGGGCAAAATTATGCCGCAGGTAAAGGGAAAAGCGGACGGGAAACTCGTCCAGAAAATTGTCCAGCAAAAGCTGGCGTCCCTTTAAT
>JAJRXE010000364.1 GCA_024276455.1 Calditrichota bacterium | reverse complement strand
CTTCCCTGGACAAGCAAAGCCCGACATTGCTGGCGGGCGAAGGGCGAGCGGGGAAACCACGTTCCCCTTATTCCAATGGCTCTGGGAATCTCGCCCAATCCCCGGGCTTCAGCCCAAAACTTTGCAGAACACCGTCCCCGGCACCCGGGAAGTGCGGAGGAGGTTTTAACAGAGACTAAACGATTTCTTATTAGTCGTCACCGGGAGGTCAGAAGAGGCTGCAGCTCAGCATACAGGCGCCGGATGGTTTCATCCACCTGCTCCTGGGGCATGATCCAGGAAATGCGCAGCTGGGAGATTTGCAGCATTTGCAGAGGGAGATCGAGTTTTTCCAGGGTTTCGAAAACCCGCGCCGCCGGCTCGGAATTGAAATTCAGTCCCGTGCCCACCAGCGCCACCAGTCCCTGCCCATCCCGCTCTTTCACCTCAATCACCCCTCCAGCGGTAAAATCCTGCTGTAAGATTTTCCGCACCCGGGCCACCCCCTCCTCCGGGAGCACCAGCTCCACTTCTTTCTCCCGGGCATAATAGCTCTGCACCCGGATTCGCTCGTCCACCATGCGGCGGCTTAACCGGGTATACCCGTATTGATCGGAGAAACGAATCTGCAGATAAGCCAACTGCTTTTGCCCCACAATGCCGGAAATGGCCGTGCTTTCCAGAGAGCGATCGCTGATGATGGTGCCCACCCGACCGGTAAAACTGGATCTGATGAAGATTTTAACTTTCCGGGCGCGGGCGATTTCCACCGCTTCAGTTTTCAAAACCCCGGCACCCAGATGGGCCATTTCAATCATTTCGTCGTAGCTGAGCTCCGCGTTGGGTTGCACCTCGGGTACCACCCGCGGATCGGCCACATACACCCCGTCCACGTCCTTCATGATCTCGCAGCGGTCGGCTCGCAGGGCGGCCGCCAGGGCAATGGCGGTGGTGTCGCTACCGCCGCGTCCCAGAGTGGTAATTTCCTTGTTGATGCTCACTCCCTGGAATCCCGCCACGATGACAATCCGCCCTTTTTGCAATTCTTCCAGTAAGCGGGACGCCCGCACTTCCAGAATTCGCGCCTCGGTGTGTTTGTTGTCCGTAATAATCCCCACCTGGGAACCGGTAAACGAAATGGCTTCCACCCCCAGATCGTGAATGGCCATGGCCAGCAGCGCAATGGAGGTCCGCTCTCCTACCGAGAGGAGCATGTCCATTTCCCGCTTGGGCGGATCGGCGCTTACCTGGCGAGCCAGCTGCACCAGATGGTCGGTCGTGTCGCCCAGCGCGGAAACCACCACAACCAGCTGATTTCCCCGCCGCTTCTCTTCCACTACCCGACGAGCCACCCGTTTAATGTGTTGCGGCGTCGCCAGGGAACTACCCCCGTATTTCTGAACAATCAAAGCCACCGTTTTACGCTTCCGCCCCCGGAATCAATTGGTACTTCTCCAGCACCGCTTTCAGTCTTTGCACATTGTCCGGCGCCATCTCGCAAAGTGGTAAACGAAATCCTCCCACCTCCATGCCCCTCAAATTCATGGCGGTTTTTATCGGAATCGGATTGGTTTCGATGAACAAGACGCTGGTCAGTTCTTCCAGCTTGTGGTGCAGGTCAAGAGCACGCTTTTTATCGCAGTTAAAGAACGAATCGATCATTTCTTTGATTTTGGCGGGCACGATATTGGCCACCACCGAAATAACCCCCTTCCCCCCCACGCTCAGAATGGGCAAGGTCAGGGCGTCGTCGCCAGACAGCACATCCAGGCGGGTACCCACCAGGCGATGAAGCCGGGAAATCTGTCCCACATTGCCGGAGGCCTCTTTTACTGCTACAATGCGGGGATGATCTGCCAGCCGTGCCACCGTTTCCGGCAGAATATTCACCCCGGTGCGCCCGGGAACATTGTAAATCACCAGCGGGAAATCCGTCCGATCGGCGATTTCGCGAAAATGGCGGTACAGCCCCTCCTGAGTGGGTTTGTTGTAATAGGGTGTAATAATCAGCGCTGCATCGG
>JAJRXE010000363.1 GCA_024276455.1 Calditrichota bacterium | reverse complement strand
TTCCGGCCGGGAAGCAATTCCCCTGCAAGAAGAGCTGGAGTTTACCCGGAAATACCTGGAATTGCTGCAGGCGCGTTTTCCGGAAAAACTGGGGGTGACCTGGAAGGTGTCGTTGCGGAAGAGCGATTATCCGGTGCCCCTGTTTCTGCTCCAGCCGCTGGTGGAAAATGCCGTCCAGCACGCCTGGCCGGATCGGAACAGGCCGCTGCATCTGACCATCGAGGTGAAAGAAGGCGAGCGAGTTATTGAGATTTCCGTGGCGGATAACGGCCGTGGCATTCCCCCGGAAGTGCAGCGGCAACTGCCGCTTCCCGGACACGCCCTGGATAATATTTCCCGCCGCTTGTCCATGAGGTTTAAGGAAGATCATTTGGTGCAAATTAGTTCCCGTCCGGGAGGAGGGACGATGGTGAAACTGAAAATTCCAGTGAGGGAAGAATGATGCGGGTATTCATTGTAGAAGATGAAGCACCGGCTCGGCAGCGTCTGGAGGATTTTCTGGCCGAGGAGGACGATGTGGAGGTGGTGGGTTTTGCGGCGGCGGGAGAAGAAGCCGTCGGAAAAATCGAGCGTCTTCAGCCGGACCTTCTGCTGCTGGACATTCATTTGCCCGACATCTCCGGTATCGACTTGCTGCGCCTGTTAGAGCAACCGCCCGCGGTGGTGTTCACCACGGCTTACGATCAGTACGCCATTCAAGCCTTCGAACTGCAGGCCGTGGACTATTTGCTCAAGCCGTTTTCACAGGAACGGTTTCGGCAGGCGCTGCAGAAAGTTCGCCAGCGCCTCGGCGCCTCTTCCGGGAATTCAACGGACCTCCGCCAGCTGCAAGAGCTGATTCGCCAGTGGCAACCCCGGCAGAATTACCTAAGGCGGATTCCCTCCAAAGTAGGCGACCGGATTTACATTTTGCAGGATCAGGAAATTGTTTACTTTGCCACCCGCAATAAGCTGGTGTTTGCCTATCTGAAAGATAAAAAATATCTGCTTAATTACACCCTGGAAGAACTGGAGAAACGGCTCGACCCGGAAAAATTTTTTCGCATTCACCGCTCCACCATTGTCAACCTGGATTTCGTAAAGAGCATCGAAGCCTGGTTCAGTGGTAATTACAAAATGGCCATGAAAGACAGCCGCAACAGCTAGCTTACCATCAGCCGGGCCGCGGCTCGCCTGTTGCGAAAAAAATTGGGCTGGTAGGCGAAACCCCCGGGAAAACGAAATATGAATGCCATCGAAGTGCGAGATTTGAAAAAGCGTTTTGGCCACATTGAGGCCCTGCGAGGAATGAATTTTCAGGTACGGGAAGGAGAATTGTACGGTTTGATTGGTCCCGATGGAGCCGGAAAAACCACCTTGATGCGCATCATTTGCACCCTGGTGATGCCCGATGCCGGCGAGGTGCGGGTAAAAGGGCTGGATGTCCGTCAGCAGAGGACTAAAATCCGCTCCCTCTTGGGTTACATGCCGCAGCGTTTTTCACTCTACCCCGACCTGACGGTGGAACAGAACCTTCACTTCTTTGCCGAATTATTCCAGGTGCCAGAGGCCGAGCGTCGCGCCCGTCTGGAAATGCTGTACCATTTTTCCAGACTGGGACCGTTTAAAAATCGCCCGGCCGCCAACCTTTCCGGCGGCATGAAACAAAAACTGGCTCTCTCCTGTGCCTTAATTCACACCCCCCAGGTGCTGGTGCTGGACGAACCAACCTTTGGAGTCGATCCGGTGTCCCGACAGGAGTTCTGGGAAATATTGCACTCGGTTCAAAAAGAAGGCACCACCATTCTGGTCTCCACCGCTTACATGGACGAAGCGGACGAGTGCGACCGGGTGGGGCTGTGTTTTCAGGGGCGGATTGTGGCAGAAGATACCCCGGCAAACCTGAAAAGGCGTTTCTCCTACCCGCTTTACCGGGTGCGGGGAAGTAACCTCTTCCGGCTGCAAGAGTTTTTTCGAAGTATTCCAACGGTTCACAGCATTCAGATGTTTGGGGATGTGTTGCATGTCAGTTTCACCCGGCAGCCCCGGGCGGCCGATTGGCAGGCCTGGCAGACTCAAACCGGTGGTGGTTTGCAGGAGTGGAAGACAGAAGCGCCCAGCATCGAGGATGTGTTTCTGGAAGTGCTGGAGGAGGAGAAATGAACAGTCCTAACCTGGCCGTGTGGACCCGGGAATTAACCCGGCGGTTTGGTCCGTTCACCGCGGTGGATCGGGTGAACCTGGCGGTCAAAAAAGGCGAAATCTTCGGTTTTCTGGGACCCAACGGGGCCGGCAAAACCACCCTGATTCGCATGCTCTGCGGGTTGCTGCTGCCGTCGGAAGGGGAGGCCCGGGTGAATGGTCTGGATGTGTACCGCCAGAGCGAGGCCATCAAACAGCAGATTGGCTATATGAGTCAGCGATTTTCCCTTTACGAAGATTTAACCGTGGAAGAAAATATTGAGTTTTACGGGGGAATTTACGGGTTGTCCCGGGAAAAAATAACCGCCAAGCGGGAAACACTGCTTCAACAACTCGACTTACAGCGCTACCGGCGATTGCTGACGCGTAATTTGCCCCTGGGGTTTAAGCAGCGGCTGGCGCTGGGATGTGCCATGCTCCACGAACCGCCCATTTTGTTTCTGGACGAGCCCACTTCCGGAGTCGATCCCCGGGCGCGCCGCTCCTTCTGGGAATACATTCAGGAACTGGCCCGGCAGGGTAAGACGGTTTTTGTAACCACTCATTTCATGGACGAAGCGGAATATTGCAATCGGGTGGCAATCATGAATCTCGGGCGAGTCATTGCGCTGGATTCTCCCCTGAAACTGAAGGAAAGCTACCGGAAGTCCACCATGCAGGGAGTATTCGTGGAAATTCTTCACCGCACGACTCCCGACTTATTCGCTTCGCAGGAGGATCGTTCATGAAAAGGCGTCGCAGCATGATTTTGACCTTCGCGCGTAAAGAATTCCTGCACATTTTGCACGATCCGCGCACCCTGGCCATTATTTTCATCATGCCGGTGGTGCAGCTTATCATGTTTGGCTACGCCCTGCGGATGGAAATCCAGAACGTGGATTTGGCGGTGGTGGACCTGGCCCGAACGCCCCTTTCCCGCGAGATCATCGAGGAATTCCAGGGAAGCAAGTTTTTCACGGTACACGGCTATTCGGGGAAGCTTTCCCGGATTGACGCCCTTTTCAAGTCCCGCACAGCCCGGGTGGTGCTGATTATTCCCGCCGAGCTGGACCGCCTGTTTGAACGGACGCCGGCGGTGGGACTTCAGTTTCTCATCGATGCCTCCGATGCCAATGCCGCCACCCTGATTAAAAATTACTGTAATCAGGTACTGGTGAACTTTAATCAGAAACACAATCGGAGCGCCAGCTTACCCTTCGAAATTACCAGCAACATCCTGTACAACCCCGACATGAAAAGCACCTACTTCTTCGTGCCGGGCCTGATTGCCCTGCTGCTCATCATGGTTTCGGCCCTGTTAACCAGCATTTCCATCACCCGCGAGAAAGAAACCGGCACCCTGGAGCAGATTCTGGTCTCTCCGGTACGACCGGCCCATATTGTACTGGGAAAAGTATTGCCTTACGTGCTCATGGGGCTCCTCATCGGAACGCTTATTTTATTGTTGGGGTTCGGGGTTTTTCATGTTCCTTTCCGCGGCAGCATTGTCCTGTTGTTTTTTCTAACCTTGCTTTACATTGTTACCGCCCTGAGCATGGGCATTTTAATTTCCACCATCACCCAGACCCAGCAGGTCGCCATGATGGTAGCCCAGTTGTCTACCATGCTACCCACACTGTTTTTGTCCGGATTCATTTTTCCCATTGCCTCCATGCCGGTCGCTTTGCAATACCTTTCGTACCTGGTGCCGGCGCGGTACTATTTGCTCATTGTGCGGGGAATCATCCTGAAAGGCAGTACCCTGGCGAATCTGGTGTCTCCCTCAGCCGTTTTACTGGGAATGTCGGTGATCTTGCTTTTGATTGCCATTCGAAAATTTCGCATGACGATGGAAGGTTAACATGCAATGCATTTTTTACATGATTCGCAAGGAATTTTTGCAAGTGTTTCGCGATCCCCACATGATTGCCCTGCTGTTTGTGGTGCCTCTGGTGCAATTATTCTTACTGGCCTACACCATTACCACCGATGTAAAACACCTGACGCTGGGGGTGGTGGATTACGATCGCAGTGTGAGCAGTCGGGAGGTGGGGCGCCTGTTTACCAACAGCGATCGATTCGAACTGGTCGGTTACGCCGAATCGCCCCGGCAGGTGGGCGATTTGATGCGCGCCTGGCAAACTCAGATGGCGCTGCTCATTCCAGCCGGATTTCATCGGGATTTGCAGCGGGGGCTTCGTCCCCAGCTTCAAATTGTAGTGGACGGGGTGGACGGTAACACCGCCGGGGTGGCGTTGGGTTACGCTCAACAAATTTTAACGGAATACGCTCAGGACATCGCGCTGCAACTTCAGCGGCTGGGAACCCCACCGGCGACTCACCAACTCCGCTTATTGGAACGCATGTGGTTTAATCTGGATCTGGACAGCAAGCAATTCATGGTGCCGGGAATTGTGGTGGTGTTGCTCACCATCATTCCCATGATGTTCGCTTCCATGGGATTGGTACGAGAACGGGAGCTGGGAACCCTGGAACAGCTTATGGTAACTCCGCTTAAACGGCACCAGCTATTGCTGGGTAAAATTATTCCCGCCCTTATTCTGGCCTATGTGGAAATGATTCTGGTCATGCTGGTTGCCGTTTTAAGTTTCGGGATTAAAATGAACGGCAGTTACCTGCTGCTGGCGTTTTTTTCTTTGCTTTACCTGTTCACGACCATCGGTTTGGGAATCTTCATTTCCACCTGGACGCAGTCTCAACAGCAAGCCATGTTTTTTTCCTGGTTCGTCATGGTATTCATGATTCTAATGGGCGGTTTTTTCATTCCCATCGAAAACATGCCGGTTTTACTACGGAAGCTCACCTATTTGAATCCCATGCGGTACTTTATGTACATTTTGCGAGACATTTTTTTAAAAGGCTCCGGCCTGCGCTATCTCTGGAGGGATGCCTTAATTTTAGGGCTTTTTGGCTTTAGCATTCTGGGATTGGGAGTGGCAAAATTCCAAAAGCGGGTGGGGTAAATTTAGGTAAAAGCCCTGTTTTTCGCAGTAGGTTTTTTGATGCTGAGGGAAGGACTCTCCCGGGAGGAGATAACTGTGGGGGAAGCCGCAGAGGCACAAATTCGGGTAATATCGCTACTCCATAAGTTCAGTGTGATTGTTCCGGAAAAAATCTGCTTAGACACAAGATTCATCTTGCTTTTTGGGACGTGTCTGCAAGTTTAGGTCGAGTTAAAAAAGAAAAAGGCCAACTTTTTGCTGGCCTTTTTCTGGTGCCGAGGGCGGGACTCGAACCCGCACGGGCGTAAAGCCCACTAGGTCCTGAACCTAGCGCGTCTGCCAATTCCACCACCTCGGCAGCTCCCATCTTTGCGGGGCAAATTTAAAGCATTGATTTGCCCTGCGCAAGTAGATTTTACTTTTGAATCGGGATTCCGGTTCAATGAAAAAGGCCATTCCAGCAATTAGGGGAATGGCTGCTCTTTCGAATTGCCGTAATTGAAACCCTTATTCTACCGTCACGCTTTTAGCCAGGTTGCGTGGTTGATCCACATCGCAGCCCCGCAACACCGCAATATGGTAAGCCAGAAGCTGTAACGGAATGATTGAAATGATCGGTTGAAACAAATTCTCGGTTTGCGGGATGGGAATAGTGTAATCCACCAGATCCTGCAGCTTGTCGTCATCTTCCGAAACCACCGCAATCACCCGCCCCTGCCGCGCTTTCACTTCCTCGATGTTGCTGACGATTTTCTCGTAGGTACTGTCTTTAGTGGCAATCACCACCACCGGCATGTCTTCGTCAATCAGGGCAATGGGGCCGTGTTTCATTTCCGCTGCCGGATACCCTTCCGCATGGATGTAAGAGATTTCTTTTAATTTCAAAGCCCCTTCCAGAGCTACCGGGTAATTGTACCCCCGACCCAGGTAGAGGAAATTGCGTTTGTCTTTGAATTTCTGAGCGATTTCCTGAATGATGGAGTCCGTCTTTAGCGCCTGTTCCACTTTGTGCGGTAACTGCTTGAGTTCTTTAATCAGTCGTCGGCCTTCTTCGGCGGACATGGTTTTGGTACGGGCAATCATGATGGTAAGCAAGGCCAGGGCGGTAACCTGCGAGGTGAACGCTTTGGTCGATGCCACCCCGATTTCCGGTCCGGCGTGCAGGTAGGTGCCCCCGTGGGTTTCCCGGGCAATGGTAGAGCCGACCACGTTCACCAGTCCCATCACGGTGGCGCCCTTGCGTTTGGCTTCCCGCAGAGCAGCCAGGGTATCGGCCGTTTCTCCGGACTGGCTGATGACAATAACCAGATTGTCGTCCTGAATGATGGGGTCGCGGTAACGGAATTCGCTGGCGTACTCCACCTCCACCGGAATGCGGCAATATTCTTCAATCATGTACTCACCAATCAGACCGGCATGGTAGCTGGTACCGCAGGCGGTAATGAAAATTTTACGCGCCCGCAGTACATTGTGGAGAATTTGGTTGAGGCCGCCCAATTTTGCTACCCCTTCTTCCTCAATTAGACGGCCTCGCATGGCATCGGCCACAGTACGAGGTTGCTCGTAAATTTCCTTTAGCATGAAGTGCGGATAACCGGCTTTTTCGATCCGCTCCAGATCGTAATTTATTTTCTCAATTTTTTTGGTAATCACTTCGTTCTGAATGGTCTTGGTAATAAATCCGTCCCGGCTCACCACGGCAATTTCGCCATCTTCCAGGTAAATTACATTGCGCGTGTGGGCAATAATGGCCGCCGCATCGGAGGCAACAAAGTATTCCTGATCGCCAACCCCAATGACCAGGGGACTGCCGTTGCGGGCACAGTAAAGTTTGCCCGGTTCGTGCCGGGTAATGAGCGCCAGGCCGTAGGTACCCTCTACCTGGTTCAGCGCCAGCCGGAAGGCTTCCTCGAAGGAGGTACCGTTCTGGTAAAATTCTTCAATCAGATGGGCAATAATCTCGGTGTCCGTTTCGGTGCGGAAAGTGTGCCCTTTTTCCTGCAACATCTGGCGCAGTACCGTGTAGTTTTCGATGATTCCGTTGTGAACCAGCACGATGTTCCCACCACAATCGGTATGCGGATGGGCGTTGGTGACATTCGGTTCTCCGTGGGTCGCCCAGCGGGTGTGGGCAATGCCGGTGGTGCCCTGCATTTCGTCTTCCTTAACAACTTCTTCCAGGGCAGCTATTTTGCCCACCTGCTTGATGATGTGAATCTTTCCGTTCTGGTGCAGGGCAATTCCGGCGGAATCGTACCCGCGGTATTCCAAACGTTTCAATCCGTTCAATAAAATCGGATAGGCCTGTTTATCCCCAATGTAGCCAACTATTCCGCACATGTATCTCTCTCCTTAGATTATTCCCATTCGATGGTTGCCGGGGGTTTGGAGCTGATGTCGTACACCACCCGATTAATTCCTTTTACCTCATTAATAATGCGGTTCGAAATTCGAGCCAGAACCGGGTAAGGCATTTCGAACCAGTCGGCCGTCATGCCGTCGGTGCTGGTAACAGCCCGCAAAGCCAGTACGTTCTCGTACGTTCGCTCATCGCCCATGACGCCAACCGATTGAACTGGCAGTAGCACGGCAAATGCCTGCCAGATTCGATCGTACAATTTGTGAGACCGTAATTCTTCAATGTAAATACTATCGGCCTGTCGGAGAATTTCTAAACGTTCTTTTGTAATTTCTCCCAGGATTCGCACAGCCAGTCCGGGGCCGGGAAAGGGATGACGGCCGATGAGCGGTTCGGGCAAACCCAGCTTGCGGCCCACCGCCCGCACTTCGTCTTTGAAAAGCTCTCGCAGCGGTTCCAGCAATTTGAATTTCATTTTTTCCGGTAGTCCGCCCACATTGTGGTGAGATTTGATGGTGGCGGAAGGCCCTTTAAAACTGACGCTTTCGATTACGTCCGGGTAAAGGGTGCCCTGAGCCAGAAAATCGAATTCTCCCAATTTTTTCGCTTCTTGCTCGAAAACCTCGATAAAAGTTCGTCCGATGATTTTGCGTTTTTCTTCCGGATCGACCACTCCTTTCAGGCGCTGCAGAAACAGTTCACTGGCGTCGATGGTGACCAGCTGCAGATGAAAATGGTGGCGGAAAACGCTGGCGACTTCAGCGCCTTCGTTGGCGCGCAGCAGACCGGTGTCGATGAACATGCAGGTGAGCTGGTCGCCGATGGCTTTGTGAATCAGTACGGCTGCCACGCTGGAGTCCACTCCGCCACTCAGACCCAGCAAAACCCGCTTGGCTCCCACCGTTTCACGGATTTTTCGCACCGAGGATTCGATGAACGATTCGGTGGACCAGTCGCCCTTGAGCCCCCCGATTTCGAAAAGAAAATTGGCCAGAATTTCTTTCCCGTGAGTGGTGTGGTACACTTCCGGGTGGAATTGCAGACCGTAAATTTTGCGCTCCCGATGGGCAATGGCGGCAATGGGCGAGTTGGCCGTGTGCCCGATGATTTCGAAACCTTCCGGCAGTCT
>JAJRXE010000362.1 GCA_024276455.1 Calditrichota bacterium | reverse complement strand
TTCATGGTTTACTCCTCTTTTTGCGCCAATCCAATTTCCAGCACACTGGACATGGGAATTTCTTCCCCGTTAACCACCAGAATGGCCTGCCCGTTCTGGTAACGCACCGCCGAGATCAACCCGGCCATGATCTCTCTGCTGGAGACGCTCGCTCCGTCGGCATCCCGGGCCACCACCTGAAAATGGTAAGCGCCTGCCGGGAGCTCCTCGCCGGAATCGCCCTTGCCATCCCATTCCAGGGTGTGTTTGCCGGCATCCAGCGATTCGCGCTGAATGGTGCGCACCACCCGGCCGGCCGCGTCGGTAATGGTAATCTCCACCTCTTTTGCAAAATCGGCCAGTTCAAACGAAAGCTCGGTTTTTCCGTTATCCGCCAGCTGCACCTCGTTGCCGGCCACCGTAACCTCTTTCCCGATCAGCGTTGCCGCCAGGGTGTTATTAATGGCCTGCGAGAGCAGCAAGTCGGAATTCATCTGCGAATCCATTTTGCCGTTAATTCCCACCAACTGTTCCAGGGAACTGAACTGGGCCAGTTGGGCAGCGAATTCAGTGCCGTCCAGGGGGGAAAGCGGATCCTGATTGCGCAGTTGCGCCACCAGCAATTCCAGGAATTCGTCTTTCCCCAGTTTGTCGTTACGGGTAATCTCCGGTGGCGAATTGGCACCGGTTGTTACCCCATTTGTGGTTGGACTAATCATCCCTATCCTCCTTTGGTTTTGGTTAAATCACTAATTCAATGGTATTGTAGCCAAAATAGCGAATCGATCGGACGCCCGGCACCCCGGCCGAAAGGTCGGCCAACAACCGGGTGTCGGACCGCGGCGTATTTTGGGGGGAATCCCCAGTAAACTCCTTTGCTTCCTGCTCAAAATTTCCCACTTCGACCGCCAGATCTTCCACGGCAATGTTTTGCCGGGCCAATCCCTCCAGAATCATGGGCACAAACTTTTCCACATAATCCTTTAAAGCCGCCGACTGCACCACGATGGAGATTCGATTGCCCTCCCCGTCTTTGCTGAATTGAATTGCCAGCTGCCCGAATTCTTTGCTGCGAATCCGAAATTGAGTTTTCGACTCCAGGCCGTTGCGGGAGCGAAAGTAGGTCTGGATTACCTGGGTAACGGTGGCAAACAATCCGGCGTTAGCGGTGGTGGCGGCAGCCTGGCCGGTGGAAGAAAAAGCCGCCTGAGCAATCGTCTGCTGAAAATTTTCTCCCTGGAAATGGAGCATTCCGGCCTGTCGGGATAAATGGGCGGACGGCCCGGGAGCTGCCTTCCCCTGTTTTAAGCCAGTTCTCTGCTCACCCTGCCGGAAATTAAATCCGGTGGAAAACGAGGGGGAAGAATTCTTCAGGCCATTCTCCGGGACCACTCCTTTGGGGAGAATCAGTCTGTCCGCCTGAGAAACGGTCTTATGCTTCCCGGTCATCTTCAGCAGATTTAAAATCTCTTCGGAGGCAACTTTACCGGGTTCCCAGGCGGCCGGGGAGAAATTACCATCCTGCCCTCCTGATTTGGCTTCCCCGGGGGAAGGAACCGTCAGTTCGCGAATGCCCTCCGGGTTCGGCAGAGAAGCTCCGGTCTCAGTCTTCCCAGCCGGAGAGGAACCGGGAAGCGATCCGGAAGCCTGTTTGCTTCCCTGAAACGCAATCTTAAATCCGCCCCGCAACGCGGCCGTAACCGTTTTTTCCGCTGCGGGCATTTTGGCCGGACCTGCCGCACCTTTCCCCTTTGCCGCCTCTCCGGTCTGAGCGGCCAACCGCGGACCCGCTTTCCGGGAAGCCGCTTCGGAGGTCCCTTTTTCTCTTACGTTCAGCTGACCGGAAACCGCCTGCAGTGGTTCCGGACGGAAATCAACCATTTGTCCCTCGGCGGCCACCACCCCGTCTGCTGGTTTCTTTTTCGCCTTCTTCTTTTCGCCCGCCGTGCTTGAATCCACCTCCCCGGCAGCGGAATGCGCTTCCACCCGCTCTTCTTCGCGCATTTTAAGCGAGAAAATATCGCCGAAATGGGTTTCCTCCTCTCCCTTGCTCTTCTCGGTTCGCGGGGGCGAATAGCCCGACTCCATTCGTATGTCCTGCACTCGTTCCATCATTTCCTCACGATTGGTATTTAGCCTGAATCACATTTTTGGTTAAACGGGCCGCCCGCGACGGCGGGAGCGCCAACAGCAGGTTCTTGCGAAAACGGGAATTCATATTCTGGTAAATCAGCGCCAGCATCTTGTCGTCTATTTTCTGCAGAATCAGCTTCATTTCGTTTACCCGCATGGACTCAAACGTCTTGGCAATGTCTTTGGCTTTCAGGGCTCTTTTCTGAGCCTGTCGCAGCTGCTCATCCAGTTTGGCCAGTTGGGCGTCTTTCTTTTCCAGCAGATGCAACTTGGCGGTCAATTCTTTCTGTAAACTGTCGGCAATAGTTTTCTCCATATCCAGTTTCAGCTGCAGGGATTCCACCAGCGCCTCCAGACTATCCACCTTGCTCATTTTTTTCGGAGGCACGCTGGATTTGGCTTTTTCGCCGGCTTGCTTTTCCACCTTTTTGATTTCGTCCTTTTTTAAGACGATAAACGCACCAAACACCAGGGCCACCGACAAAATAAAAGTGACGACAAACAACCCAATTTTTTTACCCATGACATCCTATCTCTCTTTTTGAACCATCATCCTTAAAGCAATTTCACTTTCCAAGCGCGACTCTTCCTGACTCTTCATTTTTTTGTATTCGCTCACGTAGCGATCTTTCAGAATTTCCAGCACTTTTTTATCTTTGCGGGCGTTCAGAAGGATTTCCCGTTTCTTTTCCACCACCTTCTCCGCCTGCATGACCCGTCCGCTTTGCTCCTTGATTTTCTCGGTTAACTGGGTTAAATAGTCGTTGCGCACCTTTAGCAAATGCAAATCCAATTTGTCCGGCGCATCGCTCTGGGGCGGGGTGGTATTAATCTCTTTTTCCTTCTGGCTCTGCAAATGGTTCAATTTTTCCTTTTCCTGCAACTGCAGGCGCTGAGCCAGACTTAATTCCACCTTTTTCTGTCGTTCTACACTCTGGCGAAAGTTCAAAACCCGCTGTAACCGGAAATCAAATACTTTTGCCATCGACTACACTCCCTTAATTATTTTTTCCATCTCCCTGATGGTCTGCTCGTACTCAGATTTTTCATGGAGATCTTGCCGTAAGAATTGGTTAATAATTTCAATGTGCTCGATTGCTTCGTCCACTTTTTTATTACTACCACGGGCGTAGGCACCGATGTTGATCAGGTCTTCGGATTCCCGGTAGGTGGACATCATTTCCAGGATTTTTTGCGACGCCAGGAATTGCTCTTGCGAGATGACCTCGGTCCGCACCCGGCTGACTCTTTGCAGTACGTCCACGGCCGGGTAGTGCCCCATGTTGGCCAGGCGCCGCGACAGCACAATGTGGCCATCCAGAATGGAGCGGGCCGCATCGCTAATCGGTTCGTCCAGGTCGTCGCCTTCCACCAGCACGGTGTACAATCCGGTAATACTGCCCCGCTCGGAATTACCAGCTCGTTCCAGCAACCGGGGTAAC
>JAJRXE010000361.1 GCA_024276455.1 Calditrichota bacterium | reverse complement strand
GGCCAGGTAGGCTTCCCGCAAATATTTACTGGTGTAGGGTAATCCGGACACCGGATCGGTTTCTGCGTAATTCTTCAAGCGTAACTCCAGGGGGTCCATGCCCAGTTTTTCGGCCACTTCGTCCATAAGCGACTCCAGGGCAAACACTCCCTGAACGTGTCCCGGAGCCCGAAAGGGACGTCCCGGCCCGGCATTGATGTACACGCTGTAATCCTCGGTCTTTACATTGGGACACCGGTAAATTGTTCGGAACGGCCAGCTACAGGCTGCGCTGCTGGGATACGCCCCGATGGCTCCATAGGCATGGTGGGTCATGGCCGTCAGAGTTCCGTCTTTGCGCACTCCGATTTTCAAAGTTTGCACGGAATCGGGACGGTTTCCCACCGCCAGACTCATTTCCCGCCGATCCAGGGCGATGCGCACCGGCCGCCCGATCTCTCGCGCCAGCAGGGCCGCCATTACCGTGTATTTACCCGCCGCCAATTTACTGCCGAACCCACCCCCCATGTACTTTTTAATTACCCGGACGTGACTGGCGGGAATCCCCAGACTGCCAGCCACCGTGTCGCGAACCGTAAAAACCCCCTGGGTGGAATCCCACACCGTTAATTGATCGCCATCCCAGTTCACCACGCTGCAATGCACCTCAGTGGGATGGTGAATGACCACCTGAGTGGAAAAAGTATCTTCCACCACCAGATCGGCCTGCGCGAATCCTTCTTCCACATTGCCGCGCTGGTACACATCCGGCCTGCCCCGGCGAATGTTCCCCGAATCGTACAACCTGGGCGCCCCGGGTGCCATGGCCGCTTTGGCATCCACCACAAAGGGAAGCACCTCATATTCCACTTCAATCAGCCGCAACGCCTGGCGGGCGATTCGCTCGGTTTCCGCCGCCACACAGGCCACCTCATCGCCTTCGTAACGGAGATGAGGGTCGAACAGAAAACTGTTCCCGTACCAGCGGATTTTTCCGGCGTTCTGATGGGTTAAAATAGCCAGGACGCCCGGCAGGCGGCGGGCCTTCTCCACATCGATCCGTTTAATCCGGGCGTGGGGATGCGGGCAACGGAGCGTTACCGCGTAAGCCATGCGGGGCAATTTAATGTCGAACGTGTAACGGGCTGTTCCGCTGACCTTGTCATACCCATCGATTCGGGAAATGGGTTTCCCGATTATTTTCAACTCTTCATTCTTTCCCAGGGGAGGCTGGTCCTGCTCCGGGACCTCGGCAAACGTCTCAACAAAATCTTCTTCAAAGAAAAATTTGGATTTTTTTATTTTTCGGGGCATATATTTTCTCCCGTTTTTTTCTTTTCAGGATTAAGAAGAACGGCCGGCCATTTTTTCAGCGGCGGCCTGAACCGATTCAATGATTTTAGGGTAAGCGGCACAACGGCACAGGTTGCCGGACATCCCTTCTTTAATCTCTTCCACAGAGGGACGAGGTCGGCGCTTCAGCAAGGCGTAAGCGGCCATGATTTGACCTGGTGTGCAAAAACCGCACTGTAAACCGTCCTTTTCCCAGAACGCTTCCTGCAGCGGATGTAACGCTTCCCCCTGCATGAGCCCCTCCACGGTCAGCACTTCCTTACCGTCCGCATCCAGCGCCAGAATATGACAGGAATATACCGCCTTACCATCCAGCACCACCGTACACCCTCCACATTCACCCCGATTGCACACCACCTTGGTACCGGTCAACTCCAGTTCTTCG
Organism: Calditrichota bacterium; assembly: GCA_024276455.1. GTDB lineage: Bacteria > Calditrichota > Calditrichia > RBG-13-44-9 > RBG-13-44-9 > JAJRXE01. The sequence continues at coordinate 850 of JAJRXE010000361.1, read as the reverse complement.
CGCAACAATTCAGCCAGGGTCATTCGCGGCTCCACCTTCACCCGCACTTTTTTTCCGTTCACGGTCAAAGAAATGGGAATCCAATCCTCTTTGGGACCTTTTTTCTCCTCCTTGCCAATTGCACTCAGAGCAGACGGCACCACATAGGTGCCCACAATTCCCGTCCCAACCCCCTTAATAAACTTGCGTCGGGAAATGGCTTTGGGCTTTTTTGATTCGTCCATCTGAACCTCTCGATTTTTTATAATGGGATGCTTATTTATTCAATAACCGGGATGGGCTTAAATGACCTTTCAAATCCAGCGTAAATTGGCAGAGAAATTCATTTCAGTTCAGTTTTATTTTACAAAACCTGGCCTTTTTTGTCAACAATTTTTCAGAGAAAATGACCAAAAAATAATTTTAACTTTTGGTATTAAACCGAAGGTGAATTCCTGAATATTCGGGTAAAGTTATTTTTCCAGAAAATTTCTGGGAGAGATATATCAATTTTAATTTTGCCGGGTAGAACGAGCGTTTGTCCCGGGAAATGCGCGGACTTAGCGGAGCAGCCGGTCGCGGGCCTGATTCCAGCGTACCCACTCGGATGCGGCATCTTCTTCGGGATTAAAATCGGACTTCTGGTAAAAACCGTCCGGTCGAATGAGAATCTGTTGCTGGGCCTTGACAATCTCCAGCCACTCCGCCAGGGTCACATCCCGGGGCCCCTGCACATCATCGGGACCCTTCACGTCTTTCGGGGGCCATGGGGAACGCGGTTTACCGGGCGAGGATTTCGGCACACCGGACGGACCTTTTCTTAGCGGAGTCACCTCTACCGCACCCCGGTACACCCGCACCAGAGTGGTGG
>JAJRXE010000360.1 GCA_024276455.1 Calditrichota bacterium | reverse complement strand
CGATACGGCGGGCATCCACCTGGCCGTGGACGATCGGGTGCCCGGTGCGCTCTTTCTGGCTCGCCGGGACTCCATCTGGAAAAGCACTGATTATGGGACTAATTTCGCCCTATTTCACGTTTTTGATCAACCAGTGGTGGGACTGTATAAAAAGCCGGGTCGGGACACCCTTTACGTGGCGACAACAGCAAGGTTGCTGGAAATTACCGCCGCCGGAGAACGAGTGCTGAAACAGGTGCAACCGGTGGGAATTCCCCGGGTGGAAAACCGGGTGATCCGACAGCACCGCTTGTTTCAGAACTACCCCAATCCGTTTAACGCCCAAACACAAATTCGCTTTTTCCTGGCGAGGCCGGACCAGGTAACCCTGGAGATTTTCGATTTACAGGGACGATTAGTTCAAACCGTGTTCACCAATCAGCAAATGAACGCTGGAATGCACCGGGTGATTTTCGACGCTGCCAATTTACCGTCGGGGATTTATTTTTACCGGCTCAAAACGCCTGTTTACCAGTATTCCCGCCGTATGGTGTTGCTTAAATAACTTTCTACCGCTGGTAAGAATATTCTTTGTGACATCCGGGGGTGCAACTGCCCCCGTTCTCAGTGGGTTTGTATTTAAGCGGCATGTCCCACCTGCCAAAACGTACATGAACCGGTACCAGATGAGGCAATTCGGAGGCATGAACATCGTGGCAATTAATACAGGTTCGGCCCTTCTGGGATGCGACATGCAGGTAGTGTAAATTAGTGCTGCCGTTCCGGAAATTGGTGACATCCTCACTCACATTCGGTTCCAGAATCATTTCCGGGTCATGGCAATTAAAGCACAACTCGTAGTTCTCTTCTTTACCGGGGGCATAATTACCGCTGGGAAACTTCGCGTCGAGCAGGAAACCATAGGTGGCCCCATGAGGTTTGTGGCAGGCGGTGCACACATCGGACTCCACCGGCTCGTGAATGTAATTCGCCAATTTCAATTTTTGGGCAATATTGGCCAGTACTTCGCCGTCCAATTTTATTTTCTTGTTGTGACATCCCAGACAAAGCGCCTTGGGCTGGTTGTTCAAAAGGCTTTCTTCTTTGCTGGCGTGCGGCAAATGGCAGTTTAAGCAAGTCCGATCGGTGGTTACCGGAGAATGCGAAACCGGAGAATTTTCCGCCGTTTCCTGCACGTCGTCGTGACAGGTATAGCAGAGCTCGGGAATCTTATCCGTGAGCAGCTTTTCCAGATCCGCAGCGTGGGGTTCGTGGCAATTCTGGCAATCTTCATCTACCGGAGCGTGAACGGTGCTTAACTGGAGTTGTTCTTCCATGTCGGAATGGCACATGAAGCACAACGCCGGCTTTTCCTCCACTAAAAGGGAAGGGGCGTCGGATTCGTGCGGATTGTGGCAGGAAGTACACTCACCGGCTTCCACCGGTCCGTGCTGAAAGGCTTTCTCAGCAATTTCCAGGTCGTGACATTCTGCACACACGCTGTCGATGCTGGAATAACTCAGGAAAAATTTATAGGGCGATCCGTGCGGATTGTGGCAGCTGACGCATTCACCGTCTTCCACCGGGGGATGAACCACCTTCTTGGTGTTTTTCTCTTCGTGACAGGCGGTACACAAAGCCACCGGTTCGTCCAGCAATTCAAATTCGGGACCTTCTGACTGGGGGTGGGGATTGCCATTACTTTCGTGACAGGAACCACAGTCGTCTTCCGCCGGGGGATGTACATAGCGTTGATCGATTAACGAAACATGGCAACCTATAGACGTGCAGCTTTTTTCTTCTTCCTGGCCAAGTAAAAGTGGGGGAAGAAATAACACTGCCAGAGGTAACAGCCAAATGGTGCGTTTCATGAGAGAATTCAATTCAAAAATCCCTTCTGATTTTGACGTAAATTCCATTAAAATTGGACAATTCCCCGATGTAGTCACGTTTGTAATATTCCGCTCCTAAAATGTAGGACAATGCCCGGTATTTTAATTGGAGTTCCGCCCGTGCAATCCAGAGGTCCATGTTCAGATTTCTTCCCCTTTGGATTCGGGCGCTGCCGTCAATTACCAGTTTACTGTCCAGACCCAGCCAATAGGTGAACCGTCCCGTTAAATCCTTAATGAGCCTTCTTTCCTGATCCAGGCTAAAGACGTAATAACGGTAATTCCCGGAGAGAAAAATGTCGAATATCTTCCAGATATTGCCCATAATGCTGCCGTAGTAACGCTCTTCGGTGTAGGGAAGAATGTTGCTCTGGAAATCGGTGTATTGAGCGCCGGCATTGAGGAATCCCACCCGAAATTCCCCGCGGTAGGTCTGTTGATGAATAAATTGAAGAATTCGTGGAGTCTCAAGATAGATATTGAAATTGTCCTTGTTCAGAATACTATAGGAAAAAGATAGATGGTCTCTAAACAGACTGATCTGAGCTCGAAAGCGATGGCTTTTTGTGTCGTACTGATAGGCCACCGGGAGATTGGAACGGTAGTCCACCAGGACGGTTGCTCCGTTGGGAATTTGACCTCCGGGGATGCGTTGAATTTCCAGATAGTCTCCCCGGGGGATTAAAACGTAGTCGAAATTCTCCTGGTAAACAATCGTTCCGGTCTCGTCGGTAACAACCACACTGCCCGGCACTACAAAGGGGTTTTCCAAAAGAGTGGTCTGATCGTCGCGTAATGTAATTTGCTCATCGATGATGCGAATGACGGACGGAAAGCCGGTACGTTTATCCCGCCGGAGCATGTATTCGTATTCCATGGACAGATAGCCGGTGGGAATTCTTTTCCGGTAGTTAAAATGTAATCCTCCGGAAGGAATTCGATCCCGGTAGGTCGGAAAATTCGATGCGAAGTAGTTTGCCCAGATCCGACTCTGCAAACTGGCGTAAAGTTTGTGTTTGAGTTGCCAGTTGAGATGATGTTGGTTGTATTCGTAAAAGGCTGTCTGTCGGGTAAAGGTGTATTGGTAGCGGCTGGTCATTGAGAGATTTTTCTTCAGACCCAGTTCAAGGTTTTCCATTACGTTAAACCGATCCAGCATATTGAATCCCCGCTGGCGGTAGAACCAGATGTTGGAATAGAATAGTGACGGCTGCCAGATGGAAAAAGGAATCCGCGTGTTTAAATTAATATTATCGATGGTCGTGGACATGTAAGTGAAACCGGTGTAATCCCGATTAAATAGTTCACGGGAAGCCACCAGGGTGTGTAAATCCTTACCAGTAAGAGATTTCCTGCTGTCAAGAGAGATGATTTTTCGTTGGGTAATGAAGAAGCGGCCAGTTTGTATCTCCTGTTGGCGCCAATCTTCGTTATGATATTTTAAGATGGTGGGAAGAAATTTTTGCAGATGGAGATTGAAATAGTACACCCTCT
>JAJRXE010000359.1 GCA_024276455.1 Calditrichota bacterium | reverse complement strand
ATTTTTCCGCCAGTGTTTTCAGATAGGTTACCGCTTCCTGGTAACGAGCCGGACGTTCCCCAAGGGAGAAACCCAGTACCGCTTCCGGAGTGGGAATCTGAGAATCGTAGTTGGTTTCCGGCCAGAAATTGTCTCCCCGAACGTTTAAACTGAAAAACAGCAGGAAAAACGAGAGCAGTAGAAATCCCCCTTTAAAAACTGGTTCGGAAATCGTTTGGCGCGTTTCAATCGTTTCAATCATGGTTAACCCCTCCTTCAAAAATAAAATGAGAGAATTTTTACACAATCGGTCTCGCTGGAAAAATGTGTTTCAGTTCTTATTTTAAAAAGAGATTTCACCAGATGCAAATAAATGCTCATTTCAATTTTAAATTTTGATTAAAGCAAGGGTACCTTTTGCAATCGGGAAAGCGGTTCTGAGAAAAAAATCCGGCAGAGGATTCTACCGGATTCGTCTGTAAAATAATAAATGGGTGTGGACAGGTATTTCGATTCTAACCAGTAGTTTAATAGCGGCTGGTAGCAATAATTAACTGACTAGCCGCCGTAATGAAGATGGCCACCGTCGCCAGAGAGGTTAGCACATCTTTGACGGTGTACCAGGTCGTATGGTCCACAATGATGGTGTCGCCCGGATACAGCTTAATGTCTTCTGGAGACAATTTGGTAAGTTCCGACAGATTAATGATGAATTCCCGGCGGTATTCCTGTTCTTTTTTGTCCTGATTGTACACCCGGATGATGCGTACCTTTTTTAGTTTCGCGTACGATTGAGGTCCGCCGGCCAGCGAAATTAGGCGGATTAAATCGATGGTATTAGAGATTTCGTACACGCCGGGGCGTTGAACAAATCCCCAGATGCTGACCAGAATGGTCAGGTCGCCGGGATTGGCGTAGTAATAATTCGCTTCCGTGCCCATCTGGCTCATGGGAGCCAGGCGGGTCTGATCCACCACCGTCTGCGCGGTTGCAGGAAGAATTGTAAAAAGAAGAATTGTTAGCGCGAAAAACAAAACCTTCCGGTTAGATTTTAATCTGCCCATGTTACCTCGTCCCGGTTTTTTCAGCGAAATCGCAATGTTACTGTGCTTTGCTAAGTCGTTGTGTCCTGTTCCTGCTCTTCGGAACTGTAATGATAATGATAATGGTAATAGTAGCTGTAATAACGGCTGCGGTAGTAACCGTAATATCCGCCGTAAGCTTTTTGGTGGTCGAAGTTATTGAGAACCACACCCAAAATTTTGCCTTTTACACTTTCAATTACCTCAATGGATTCCCGGAACGCGTCAAGCCGGGTGCTACCGGCTGATACCACCAGAATCAATCCGTCCACAAAAGTGGAGAGAATGGCGGCGTCGGTTACCGCCAGAATCGGAGGCGAGTCGAAAATAACCAGGTCGTACACTTCCTGAGCCTCTTTCAGAAATTCCACCATCTGGGCGGAGCTTAAAATTTCGGAAGGATTGGGTGGAATCTTCCCGGAGGGAATGAAGTCCAGGTTGTCCATCCAGGTTTTCTGGATGGTATCTTCTAATTTGGCTTTTCCAAACAGGAAATTGGTGAGTCCCGGTTCCTTTTTGAATTTTAACAGACGGTGCAAACTGGGGCGACGCATGTCCGTGTCGATTAGCAGTACCTTTTTGTCCATTTGCGCCAGCGTGATGGCCAGGTTCGCCACCGTGGTGGTTTTTCCTTCCGACGGACCGGGGCTGCTTACCACCAGCGATTTAATCGGTTTATCCAGCCGGGCAAATTGAATATTGGTGCGTAAGCGGCGGTAAGATTCCGAGACGACCGAACGTGGATCTAAGTATGAGACCAGGTGGTAGTCCAGATTTTTATCGTTGTTTAGTAAAGGTTTCCGCTTGTTTTTGGCCCGTTTAATCTCGTTTTCCATGATGGGGATAATAGTAAGCGGAGTAAAGCCGGTTTTCCGTAAGTCTTCCGGAGTTTTAATCGTGTTGTTCAAATATTCCAGCAAGAAGACCAGTCCCACCCCCAATCCCAGACCGATGAGGGCACCCAGAATCAGGTTGGACTTGGTTTTCGGGCTCACCGGTTCGTTGGGAACAATGGCCGGATTGACAATCTCAATGTAACCAAACTGGGATTGTTCGGCAATAGCGGCTTCGTTGTACTTTTCCTGCACCAGTAGGTAAAGTTTTTCGGCGCTTAAGCGCGCCCGTTGCAAACGAGCGTACGCGATGCTTTTCTGGGGTAATTTTTCGAATTGATTCCGGTACTGACGGGTGACTTCTTGAATGGCTTTTTCCTTGGCTTCCAGAGCCTGCAATTCAATTTGCTTCTCCAGAATATTTTGTTTGATTTGCACCAGGGAATAACCGGGATCCTGACTGGTGCCGGCCCCTAACGATTGCAAATATTCCCGCGTGCGGGCTTCCAGTTTTTTCCGCAAGCTGTTGATTTGCGTGTCAATTTCCTGCAAGGTTTCGTCGTAGAGCTCTTTGTCGGTAAGATTGGGATTGCGGGCAATCACCACATCCCGTTGCACTTCCAGCTTGGCCAGTTCTTCCTGAAGTAATTTAATGTACGGATCATTGGCCTCGCCGATGCTTTTCGCCACCGTCGGTTCAATCTTGGCCAGCTGTTTCTGGTAACTTTGCAGCGACTTTGCCAGCGATTGCTTCTCGATGCGGGTGGCGTCTAACAGAGCTTCCAGTTGGGAGAGCTGGTCAATCATCTTGGTGGCTTCTTCGTCCAGCATTACGATGCCCTTTTGCTCCATAAACTGCTGCAACCGCTGTTCTGCTTCCGCCAGCGCTTTCTGTTTAAGTTTGACCTGTTCTTCCAGAAATTCCCGGGCTGCCCGGGTACGGGTTCGGCTGGTGCGTAAATTCTTCTCGTAATAGGCGTGGGCGTACGTATTGGCAATCAGAGCCGCCTCTTCCGGCAAGGTACTCTTGGCCGTTATTTTGATCAAATCGGAATCTTTAATGGGAGAAAATTGAACCGACTTCAGGATGCGGTCTGTGACTCGTTCTACGCTGGCCAGTACTGGAACCCGGGCATCTTCGTTGTAGTCGTAAATAATTTCCAGCGGAATGGTGTGTTCCTCGTCAGCAAATTTCAGGTCCAGCAATTTTTTTGCCACCGCTTCCGCTAACGGACGGGATTTCAGAATTTCCAGCTCGTTGTTAATATTTTTCACCAGACTCATGCCCACCGGATCGAAAAACATCATCGATCCCTGCTGTCCCTTGGTGTCCACCAAAACAGTGGCGGTGGCTTCGTAAATGGGCTTGGTGCGTAAGGTAAAAATCAGCGTGGAGATGAAAACAATTAAAAAAGAAGAAAGAATAATCCACTTTCATCTTAAAATAATGCTAATGTATTCTTGAAATGAAACTTCATCCGACTCCGGAAACTCGCTCAAAGAGGAAAATCCATTTCCGTTCATTGAGCCGTTTCCGTGGTGACCGCCATTGTCACGGTAAAAATTGGGAGAAGAGTCAAATTCACCTTGTCCTGCTCTCATTTTTTCCTCAAATTTGAATAGAAAATATTATTTATAAACCAGGGTAGTCCGAATTATGTATGCGATTGATTAAATTTCCCTTTCAAGATAACAATTTAATTAATTTTCAATTTAGAAAAAAGCATTTAGAAAACAAATTATGGGTAAATTGACCTGAAAACATTCGTCTTTTTTAATGAATTTTTGGTTTTTTTCCTGTTTTATCGTCTTTTTTAATTCAGTTTACTAATAATCGGCATTTCTACTATCTGCTTTAACGATATATTTTTAAATTTTCTTGATTTATAAAAATAAACAGCTAAAATCATTTTTTTCATTGGTTTTACGCTTATTCAGGAGCAGTAGGAGCATGACGATTCCGTTGCAACAAAACATCGTTTACGGTCCGGTACATTCGCGCCGGCTGGGACTCTCGCTGGGAATTAATTTGATGCCCTCTCGCTTGAAATTGTGTTCCTTTAATTGTATTTACTGTCAGTATGGGTGGACGACCCATCAGGAAATGGATTTAAAAAAATTTCTGTCCGAGCTGCCTACGGTGGAAGAGGTTGTCCGGGCGGTGGAAGCGGTTCTGAGGTCGACGCAGCGGTTTTCTTACTTAACTTTCTCCGGAAATGGCGAATCGACGCTTCATCCCCACTTTGCGGAAATTGTGCACGAGATTGTTCAATTGCGAAATCGACTTCGCCCGGAGGTGCAAATTGCCCTGTTGTCTAACGGTTCGGGATTGTTTTCGGAAAAGGTACGCCGGGCGGTGGCCCGGATTGACAGACCAATCCTCAAATTGGATGCCGGCGAGGAAGCCACCTTTCGTCTGGTAAACAGACCCCACCGGACCATTCGCTTTGCCGATCTGGTAAGCTGGTTCGCGGAAATTCCCCACTGCTATCTGCAATCGCTGTTTTTCCAGGGAGAAATAAGCAACGCCTCTCCAGATCAGCTGGATCCGTATTACCAAACCGTCGCCACCATCCATCCCCGAGAGGTGCAGGTGTACACGCTGGATCGGGGAACCCCTTTCCGGAAGATTTTTCCCCTGTCCGAGGAGCAACTGGAAGCGATTGCTCGCAATGGAAAACAGAAGACCGGAATAAATTTTCGGGCTTACAATTAAAAAGTTCTTGCATTCGGCAGGAATTAATATTATTATTGGATAATTATTATTACTTAACAATAGGTTTTGATTGTGGAAACGAAAAATAAACAAGAGGTGGTTGAAGAATTCTTAAAAAAGTGTCGCCGTTTGGGGTTGAACGTTACCCCGCAACGATTGGTAATTTACCAGGCGCTGGTGAACGACAGTACTCACCCCAGTCCGGAAATGGTTTACCAAAAGATCAAACCGATTCATCCAACCATTTCGCTGGCAACCGTTTACAAGACGCTGGAAACTTTCGAAAAACATGGACTGGTTGCGGTGGTAACCAATTTACACAATACGGTGCGTTACGATCCGTTGACGAAACGACACCATCACTTGGTGTGTGTGCGGTGTAAAAAAATCGTCGATATCGAGGATCCGGAACTGGATGCTTTGAAAATTCCGGAGGTGGTGACGAAAAATAATGTGCTCATTGATTTTAGCGTGCATTTCAAGGTGATTTGCGAGGAATGTCGAAAGAAGGAATAAAATTTTTTTGTTATTTATTAATAATAATTATCATCTAATATTTAATTTTTGTTAGTATTAATATTTGATTAAAAATAATTAACCTGTAAATGAATAAAAATAAGGAGAAAGCCATGGCAAGAATAATCTGAAGAAACGAGATTGAAGGCAGGGTGCAGCAGTGAATCCGTTGGGACTGGAAAAAGAAATATTTGAAAAGGAATGAACAGAACAATCAGGAGGGACTGCCGCATCCGCGCGGGCGCGTTGAAACCCTGATTTTGCGAGTTTGTGGGAGAACTGACCGGGAACGGGAAGTCTCCGTTTCCAAGAAGGTTCCAAAACGCTTCCCGGGTAGTTTGTTGGAATTTTACGATGAAAAGAAAGAATTAAATCAAAATCAAAAAATTAACACAAGGAGATTGAACAATGAGTACCGGAGTCATCGATAAATTAAACCGAACCGTGGCGAATTTGCATCTTTTGTATGTCAAATTGCACAATTATCACTGGAATGTGAAGGGTGAGCAATTCTTTAATATCCACAGGGTTACCGAGGAATATTACAATTACGTGGCAGAGCAGTACGATGAACTGGCGGAACGAATTCTCCAGTTGGGCGGCAAGCCCTTCTCGACGGTAAAGGAATATCTGGAGCATGCCAGCATTCGCGATGAGGTGAAGACCCATTTTACTGCTCGGGAAGTTCTGGAAGGGCTGGAAAATGATTTCCGCCAGCTGCTGGGCGATTTTCAGGAAATTTCTCGGCTGGCCGGGGAAGCCGGGGACGTGCCGACCGCCAATATTGCCGATGAAAATATTCAGTGGTTGGAAAAAGTCCTCTGGATGATTGCGGCCAGTAGGGGTTAAATTACCGGGTCGGTCGCGGGAGTTGTATTCCCGCGGCCGGTTACTGTGAAGATGAAGTCCGCTCAGAGCGATTCATTCGGATGTTTTTACCTGGATCTGGTCCAATTCTTCTTTCAGAATTTCCAGAGAATTCAGCAGCATTTCGCGCATCTCGGCCGTGTAAGGATTAAAGCGGTGCATGTCCTGAAAGAGCTCCACGGTGTCGTTGTTCACTTTTTTCACCAGTTGCAGCAGATTCTGAAAATCCCGGGTAGTAATCAAGGAATCGGGAAGGGGAAGGCGGGCCAAACCGCGTCCCAGGAAATGCGTTAATGCCAGCGTCCAGGCCATCAGACGGTCCTGTTCTTCCGGGGTCATTTCTACCACCCGGACTCCCTGGTTCTTCCAGAATTCCCGGACCTGTTGTAGGCGGCTTTTCCCGATTCGTGTCGGAGTTAGGATGACCACGTGTCCTTGCAGGGAGTCGCCAGCAGAATCGGGACCAAAGAGTGGGTGGCTCCCCAGAATTTCCACCTCCTCCGGTAAATGTTGCTCCAGAATCCGAAGAGGGTATTTTTTGACCGCACAGACGTCCATGACCAGGGTGCCCTTTTTAAGCCGGGGGGCGATTTCTTGCGCAACCAGATCAATACTGGAAACCGGCACGGCTAAAATAAGAAAAGGAAAGTCAGTGAGCCGTGTTAAGTTCACAAACGGTAAATTGCGAAATCCCGGTTTTTCCTGCTGGTAGGGATCGTAGAGTCCGATTTCAATTTGTTCGCGGAAATGTTTGTACAACAGCTGGCCGAATCTTCCGAAGCCAACCAATCCGATTTTATTCATCAATGATTTGCTCCTGCTTTTTCCGGGAAAAGCTTAAAAGCGTCTGGCGGAGTGTTTCCACCATTTCCACCGGCAGGCCGAGGGTACGAGCCAATTGCTGCCAGTTTTCTCTTATGTGGTCTTCCCGCTGGTGGTCTTTCACGCGACTGGCCTGTTTCTTCTTGATGCGAGCAATTTCCTCGATCAGGTGAAAGCGCTGCGCCAGCAGAAGTAACAATTGGGTGTCGATGGTGTCAATCTGATCTCGCAAATTCGAAAGATTGGACCGGCGTTCCAGACGTTCTTGCATGAGTAGGTGGTCAATCAACACCAGCGCCACCATGGCCTCCGCCACCGGCACCACCCGGGGGCAAATGCAGGGGTCGTGTCGTCCCTTTACACCAAATTCCACCGGCTGCCCCTGCCAATCCACTGTTTCGGTTTTTTTGCGAATGGAGGAGGGCGGTTTCACGGCAATGCGCATGATGATGTCCATTCCGTTGGAAATTCCGCCCAGTACTCCACCGGCGTTATTGGTACGAGTACGGAATTGTTTCTGACGGGAATCGTAATAAAAGGGATCGTTGTGCTCACTCCCTTTCATCCGGGCGGCTCGAAAGCCGCTGCCGATTTCGAAGCCTTTTACGGCACCAATGGACATGAGCGCCGCGGCAAAATCCGCCTCCAATTTGTTGAACACCGGTTCGCCCAAACCGGGCGGACAATTTTTTACCAGAATTTCGACCACGCCGCCCAGGGAATCCCCTGCTTGTTTCGCCTGCAGCACGGCGCGCTCCATTTTCTTTGCTGCCGAGAGATCGGGTGCGCGAAGGGAATTTTTTTCGACCACCTCCAGATCGGTCTCCCGGGCGATAATTCCCCCTACCTCGCGAGTGTACGCTCGAATTTCTATTCCCCGTTCTTTTAGAAATTGCTTGGCCACTGCACCGGCGGCTACCCGGGTGGCTGTCTCGCGACCACTGGCTCTTCCCCCGCCGCGGTAATCAAATATTCCGTACTTCTGAATAAATGTGTAGCTGGCATGTCCCGGACGCAGAATCTGGGCCAGAGACTGGTAATCTTTCGAACGCTGGTCCTCGTTTTTAATCAGCAGGCAAATAGGGGTGCCGGTGGTTTTCCCGTCCAGCACCCCGCTTACAATCTGTACCCGATCTTTCTCCTGGCGAGGCGTGGTGACGGCGCTCTGGCCGGGCCGCCGCCGATCCAGTTCTTTTTGAATGTCCGCTACATCGATTGGCAAACCGGGTTGGATGCCGTCAATCACACATCCTATATAAGGTCCATGACTTTCGCCGAAAGTCATTACCCGAAAAACTTTTCCAAAAACGTTACCGCTCATGTTGATTGAACCTCTGTAAAATGGTTTCGCAGATTTTTTCCACGGTGGCGTGGGTGGTGTCCACATAGAAATGGCTGTACTTACGGTACAAAGGCAGCCTGCGACGATAGTTTTTTTCCAGGTCTTCCCAGGGATTGGATTCGCTTAACAGCGGTCGTTCAGGATCTGAAGCAATGCGTTTTAACAAGAGAGGCAGCTCGGCATCCACCCACACGGTAAATGCACCGGCGTTTAAATAGTGCATGTTTTGTTCTTGTTCGATTATGCCGCCTCCGCAATCAATCACCACCTGGCGGGCGGACTGTAGTTCCCGGGCAACCCGGGCTTCCTGTTCCCGAAATGCCGGCCAGCCAAACCGCCGCACCATTTCGGCAATAGACATCCCGGCGCTTTCCTCAATCATCCGGTCGGTAGAGAGATATTTCCAGGACAGGCGTCGGGCTAATTCGCGCCCGATGGTGGTTTTTCCGGCCCCCCGGTAACCAATGAGAACCAGCCGCTGAATGTTCCAGGGGGGAGGCATTGATCTGCTTCCCTCTTTTTTCATCTTTTTTACTCGCTTTTCGAAGTTGATCGGGATTTTGTTTTCACCACCGCCTTAAAATGTTCCCAGAAGTCCGGGTACGATTTTCGGACGCAATCGGGATTTTCGATCTCGACTTCCGGCACGCGCAATCCGACCAGGGCGAAGCTCATTGCAATCCGATGGTCGTTGAAGGTCGATATCCGGGCGCCATGAAGCGACCTGGGTTCAATGACAAGATCATTTCCTTCCAGGTAAGCGTGGCCACCCAGGCGAGTAATATTTTCAATGACCGCTTGAATCCGGTCGGATTCTTTGTAACGCAATTGTTCTACATTACGCAAGCGAGTGGGGGTGGTGGCAAAAAGCGCCAAAACAGCCACGGTGGGTACCAGATCGGGATAGTGGTGCATGTCCACGTCTATTCCTTTTAAAGAGCCGCCGGAAACGGTTACCCCATCGGAATGCCATTCGACCCGGGCACCGGCAGCCTGAAGAATGTCCAGAATGGCGCGATCGCCCTGGACGGAATTCCGGGTTAAATGCCGAATGGTAATGGAGCCACCGGTAATCGCCGCTGCCACTAAAAAATAAGCGGCACTGGAATAGTCGCCCTCCACCCGGGAATCCGCCATTAAATAATTTTTCATTCCCGGAGCGTGAACCATTTCCTGCTGGGTGCGAACCGGAATACCCGCTTTTTGCATCAGGGCAATGGTCATTCGGGCGTACGGCTCAGAGGCCACCTGGCCGTGATGAACCAGGCGAAGTCCCGCGTGAAGCCGGGGCGCAATCAGCAAGAGGGCGGAAAGGAACTGGGAGGATTGTGACGCATCGATGTCTATTTCACAACCCTGCGCCAGATACCCGGCAATCTTAATGGGCAGATAGCCGTCCCGGTCTTCAATGGTGGTTCCCAGTCTTTTCAAGGCCGAAATAAGCGGCTGCATGGGGCGTTGCCGCATCCGCTCCGACCCGTCTATGTAGGAGGGAAAAGACTGGATGGCCGCCAGGGCGGTCAGGAAGCGGGCACTGGTTCCGGAATTGCCCACATGAATCTCCGCGTTGGTTTCCGGAATCCGGTGTTTTCCGGTGAATACGAAGTCGTTCTCGTGGATGTAAAAATCGTATCCCATTTTTTGCAGCCCCTGCAGGGTGACCAGCGTGTCTTCGCTGTGCAACGGACGGCGAATGCGGCAGGGATGACCCGACAGGGCCGCCATGATGAGCAACCGATGGGTAATACTTTTGGAAGGAGGCGCTTCCAGAACGCCTTCCACAATCCCGGAGTGAATCTGAATACTTCGTTTCATGCCTGTTCCTATGATTAAATTTTCATTCCATGAATTTTATTCCAGATCGAATAAATGTCTTCCTCGGAAACGTTCCATCCGGTAAACAATTTAAATTGCAATTGCGCCTGTTTTAAGAACATTTTTTCGCCGGAAATGATTCGTCCGCCCCGCTCTTTCGCCAACTGCAAAAACCTGGTGAGGGACGGATTGTACACCGCATCGAAAACGACAATTCCCGGACGGAAAAGTTCCGTTCCGGGGGGAAGCTGGTCGGTGTGGGGGAACATGCCCACCGGTGTGGTTTGAATTAAGCCCCCCACTTTCAGGGAGCGCAATTGGTCGTAGGTAACAAACCGCACCCCCAAAATCCTTTCCAGTTCCTTCCCTCGTTTCATATTTCGACCGGTAAGGTAAATATCCTTAATTTTTAATTGCTGCAGGGCGGCAATCGCGCTGCGAGCAGTTGCGCCGGTACCAATAACCAAGCTGCCCTTTTGCAGGATTTCCCGATGAGGCAAAAAGATGGTTTGCAGGGCCATCATATCCGTATTGAAACCCATCCATTCTCCGTTGCCTCGAATTACGGTGTTGCAAACCCCGGAGTGTTCTACCTCTTCGGAAACCCGGTCTAAGTAAGGAATGATGCGTTCCTTGTGGGGAATGGTTACGCTTAGCCCCTGAATCCGTTCCTTCCAGTTCTTCCAGAAGCCTTCCACCTCCGGAGTTTCGAAATTTACATAGAGAAAGTCCCGCCTGGTTTCCTCTTCTCCGGTCATCCGCGATTGAATTAGCTGGAAGAGGAGATTGTGGAGCAACCAACCTTTGCTCTGCGCGGTGGGAAAGCCCAGCAGACCAAAGAGAGGCGTTTTCGCCTTCTTTTGGTGGAGAGTGTAAATATCTTGCGCGGCCTGCCAGGACAATTGTCCCGCTGCGGTTGCAGAATGTGGGTCCCGCGACACGT
>JAJRXE010000358.1 GCA_024276455.1 Calditrichota bacterium | reverse complement strand
TCTCCACCACTTCTTCAATTCGCGCCGGGTGGATGCGCCCGTCCAGAATCAACTTCTCCAGCGCCCGACGGGCAATTTCGCGCCGGTAGGAATTGTAAGAAGAAAGAATCACCACCTCGGGTGTATCGTCGATGATGACGTCCACCCCGGTGGCCAGCTCGAAAGCCCGAATGTTGCGTCCTTCCCGCCCAATAATGCGGCCCTTCATGTCATCGTTGGGAAGGGTTACCACCGATACGGTGGCTTCCGAGGACTGTTCCGCCGCAATCTGCTGGATAGCTGAGACCACAATTTCGGTGGCCCGCCGTCTGGCCTCCAGCTTGGCTTTCTCAATCTCCTGTTCAATGATCTTATTTCCTTCCTGGCGGGCTTCCTCCTCCATATCGCGAAGCAATAACTCCCGGGCTTCCGCCTTGGTCATCCCGGATATTTCTTCCAGCTTGGCAATCTGCTCGGCAATCAGCTGATTCAATTCCTCGGTCTTTTTCTGGATGTATTTCTCTTTTTCATCCAGCTGCCGGGCCCGGTGGTTGACCTCGCGCTCCTTTTTCTCGATGAACTCGGCCTTGCGATCCACTTCTAACTCTTTCTGATCTAAGCGCCGTTCCTCGCGAATCAACCGTTGCCGCCGTTCCTCAATTTCCCGTTCCAGAAGCTGTTTATGCTCAAAGAGTTCATCCTGTACTTCAATCATCTTTTCTTTTTTGATGGTCTCGGCTTCAATTTTGGCATCTTCGATGATTTTACTTGCTTCCTCTTCGGCCCGCAGCAACTTTTTCTGCGAGGTCACCTTTAAAAA
This sequence comes from Calditrichota bacterium, assembly GCA_024276455.1. Classification (GTDB taxonomy): domain Bacteria; phylum Calditrichota; class Calditrichia; order RBG-13-44-9; family RBG-13-44-9; genus JAJRXE01. The sequence goes on along the minus strand of JAJRXE010000358.1, from coordinate 2,942 downwards.
TCCCCAAAGAGCAACCGCCCCCAAAATCGCACCGAGAATCGCTCCCAAAATCCATTCCATCTCTTCTCACCTCCATCTAAGGTCGCCTGATTTCACTCAATTGGTGCTTCAATTATTCCTTAAAAACTTAACTTTTTTCTCACAAAGTCACAAAGACACGAAGCAAAGAACAAAGAATTTAGTGGTAATTACCAGAACAAATACCATAAGATTTTGCTTCCGTCTAAGGAACTGAATTTTCACATCCTACCCCAAAACATCATACTTTGAGCCTTGGTGGCTTTGTGAGAGATTTTCATTGTTTTTTACTTATAAAAAACCCTGAACCCGCAGGCGGATTTGGGAAGAACCCATTAACACGGTGGGTGCCTGCCTAAACGGTTCATGCTCTTCCGTTGCCGGAAGCCTGCATTAGACGCCTAGAGTCAAGCTCCCAAATCTGTGGTGTTGGTTCTTGCCAAATTCAACACCTGCTGCGGTCCAGGGTTTTACTTTACTAAATCAGGAAACTGATCTAAATACCGATCTAAGTTCTCCGTTATTTCTTCACTGGTACTTTCTATTTCTTTCAACAAATTCTCGTGCCTTGCTTTGAGCCGAAAATATTCATCGGCAATGTTTAAGGCCGTGAGTACAGCAATTTTTAATTGCGATTTGACATTGGAGTTCTCCGTCAATTGACGCATTTTTTTGTCCACATATTCAGCCACCGCCTGAACGTGCTGTGGATCGGCGTTAGAGCGTAAGGCGTATTCCAGACCTCCAATGTTAACTCTTATCGAATGTTTTTCCATCGATTCCCTGGTCAAAATAATGTATTCAAATCTTACAATTCTATTTGGTCGAGCTTGACTGAAAGACGTTCTATTTTGGTTTTAATGATCCTTTCTTTCTCCTTTAAGACTTTATTTTCTCTCTTCAATCTTTTTATCTCATCCTCCAACCCCAGAATTTTTCTCTCTATTTCTTCGGAACTTTCCTGCGATTCTAACTCCAAGATCCTTCTTTTTAACTCTCGATTCCCCTCCAAAGTTCTTTGTAACAGCAGGACAATTTTGCGAACCCGATCCAGCAAGCGATAATATTTTTCTAATTGTACTTGTTCGCTAAACACTATTTGTCCCGTAATTTAACCCCTAACTCCCTACTGACCGTCTTTAAAATATGCTCGAACGCCTCATTGACCTCTTCTTCGGTCAGGGTTCGTTCGCCGGACTGGAACACCAGCCGAAACGCCACGCTTTTCTTACCTTCCGGAATCTGCTTCCCTTTGTACACGTCGAAGACTTCCACCTGGCGCAAATATTTACCGCCATTCTTCCAGATCAACTCGCTGATTCGGGCAGCTTCCAGATCTTCGTCCACGACAAAGGCCAGATCACGCTCCACCGCCGGAAAACGCGGTACCGGCTGGTATTTTTTCTCCATTTTTCGATGCCTAAACAGCGCCGGTACGGAAAATTCCGCCACAAAGACCGCTTCTTCCAGCTCGAAATATCGGGCAATTGGCTCACCCAAGCTTCCCAAAAATGCGACTTCCTCTCCCGCGCACCTAAGAGCCAATCCGTCCTTCCCGATTGCAAAATTAGAATAATAAATAAATTCGCACTTGTCAAGTGAAATTTTTTGGATCAACGCTTCTACAATTCCTTTAATATCATAAAAATCAACGGGTTGCTTTGACGAATACCAGGATTCGCCGTCCCGCTTTCCGCTCAGGGCAATGGCCAGACGCACCTCTTCGCGGGGCATCTCGCTCAATTTTTCGGGCGCCTGAAAGACCCGATTGATTTCAAAAATTCGCAGATTGCGTACCTGGCGATTCTGGTTGTATTGAATCACCTGCGCCAGACTGGGAACCAGCGAATTGCGCAGGCCATCCATGTCGCGGGAAATGGGATTCAGGATGGGGTAAATCTTCTCGCCGGAGAATTCCTCCCAGACGGTGCGATTAATCATGCTGGGAGTAATGACTTCCTGCAACCCCATGCCAGTCAGCACTTCGCGCAGCCAATCGACAAAGTAATCGAATTCGTTCCGTTCAAAATCGTAATTAATTTCCAGATATTTTTTGGCCGGAATATTGTCCAACCCGTAGAGGCGGGCCACTTCCTCCGCCAGATCGGCCACCCGGGTTAAATCGGGTCGAAAGGTCGGCACCACCACCTGATCTTCTTCTACCTTCAGCTCGATGCTTTCCAGAATCTGCGCCATTTCCGTTCGACTCAGGGTGGTTCCCAGGAGGGTGTTGATTTGTTCCACTTTCAGCGGCACCCGCCAGGGCTCAATAGGCTGCGGGTACACATCCACCACTCCCTTCAGTACCTCGCCCCCGGCCAGTTTGGCCATCAGGGCGGCGGCCCGATCCAGGGCGTAACGGGTGCCGTTGGGATCCGCCCCGCGTTCAAAACGCTGCGACGCCTCGGTGGAAAGCCCCAGGTAACGGGCACTGCGTTGAATGCTCTCCGGCTGAAAATAGGCGCTCTCCAGCAAAATATTGACCGTCTCCTGGGTCACCTCGGAATTCAATCCGCCCATGATTCCCCCAATGGCCACCGGACGCTCGGCATCGCAGATGAGCACGGTGCCGGCTTTCAAAACCCGCTCTTTGTCGTCCAGAGTAACAAATTTTTCCCCTTCCCGAGATTCCCGGACAATGATTTCCCGTCCGGCGATCAAATCAAAATCGAAGGCATGCAACGGATGCCCGGTTTCCATCATGATGCAGTTGGTGATGTCCACAATATTGTTAATGGAGCGCATGCCCACTGCTTCTAACCGCCGCACCAGCCAGGTGGGCGAAGGACCAACTTTGACCCCTCGAATGACCCGGGCGGAATAGCGCGGACAGCTCCGGGGCGATTCGATGCGGATTTTCACGGCTTCTTCCGCCGGTTGCCCGATTTCCGGCACCGCAGCGGCTGGTTTTTGCATTTTCTGTC
>JAJRXE010000357.1 GCA_024276455.1 Calditrichota bacterium | reverse complement strand
GATTTCGCTGGTTTTGGTGCGTTTCTCCGGTTCCAGAGTGGGCGGATTGACCCGCGGCAGTTGCAGGTAGCGGCGGGACATCTCGTGCTGGCCGGGATCCTCAAAATGCCCCTCTTCCTCTTTGACCAGCGTTTTCCCCCGCAGATACTCGTCAATGGATTTGGCCGCCACCTGACCAGAAGCAATGGCGTCGATGAAGAGTTTGGCACCTTCCGCCACGTCGCCGCAGGCAAAAATGTCTGGAATATTGGTGCGTTTGGTCAGGGGATTGATTTCGATGACCCCCCGCGGCGAAAGCTTCAGCTCCTCCGCGCCTTTCAGGAAACTGAAATCCGCCTCCTGTCCGATGGCAAAAATTATGGTGTCTGCTTCAATCACCTCGCCGGGCTCCTCGTCGTACACCGGATTGAAGCGCCCGTCGGCGTCGAACACCGAGATCACCTTGCGGGTGGCCAGCGCCGCCACCTTGCCGTCTTTACCGATAATCTTCAGAGGACCGCGAGAGGTGTGCAACTGAATGCCTTCCTCCAGCCCTTCTTCGATTTCCAGCTCGTCGGCGGGCATCTCTTCCCGGGATTCCAGACAGACCAGATGAATCTCTTTGGCGCCCATCCGCACCGCCACCCGGGCGGCATCCGCCGCTTCGTAAAAATCCTGAATGTCGCTCTTTTGAATGGCCGGGAAGCCCCGCAGCGCCGTGCGAGCCACGTCGAACGCCACGTTGCCGCCGCCAATCACCACCACCCGCTCGCCAATCTGCACCTGCTTGCCCAGATTCACACTCTTTAAAAAATCGATCCCGTGGATCACGCCTTCCAGCTCCACGCCCTCGATATTGATTTTGCGGCTCTTCTGCAAACCGGCGGCTAACAGAATGGCCTCGAATCCCTGTTCCCGCATTTCCGGAATGGTAATATCCTGACCCACGGTGGTGTTCAGACGCAACTCCACCCCCAGACTGAGGATGGCGTCGATCTCCAGCTTTACCAGCTGGCGGGGCAGACGGTAAAACGGTACGCCGGTAATTAGCATGCCCCCGGCCACCGACTGCGATTCGAACACGGTGATCTTGTAGCCCAGCAGTGCCAGATCGTGAGCGGCGGTCAGTCCGGCCACTCCGGCACCAATGATGGCCACTTTCGCGCCGGCCCGGGGATTTTCCGGATCGCGGCGGGCACTGGAAAATTCAATCGTCTTAGCGGGATCCACCGCCTCCACCCCGTACTGTTCGGTCACGAAGCGCTTTAGCGCCCGGATGGTTACCGGTTCGTCCACATCGCCCCGCCGGCACTCCATCTCGCAGGGTGCGCCGCACACCCGCCCGCAAATGGAGGCAAACGGGTTGGGCTCCCGGGCAATTCGGTAAGCATCCAGATAGCGCCCTTCGGAAATCGCCAGCACGTAGCCGCGGGAATCGGTGTGCACCGGACATCCCCACTGGCACTTGATCTGTTTCTTCCAGTAGGCGAGATCGGGGATCTCCACCCGGAATTTAGCATTATCCATAAAATTCCCTCTTTGCTTAACTAAATGAATAACCTGCGATGTTTAATCCTCAAAACGGAAATATGAATCGGCAATTTTGCGGGCCTTGAGCTGCTTGATTAAATATTCCTCCTGGTCCACCAAAAAGTCGTGGATGCGACAGATAGAAACCAGGGGACAAATATCCGGAGTGGTAATGCACGCATTGAGGGTGGAGTCGAATCCCATGGCCTACAAAATTTCATACAGAGATAATTCCTGGGGATTGCGGTTTAAATAAATACCGCCCTGTTTCCCCTGCACGGTGACAATTAGGTTGTTTTTTTTGAGCTTGTGCACAATTTTGTTGGCAAAATGGCGGGAAATAAACAGTTTGTCGGAAATGGTACCGAGGGAGATCGGACCCTCCTGGTAGTGTTCAGCCAGGTAGGCGCAAATGCGGAGGGCGTAGTCGTATTCTCTTTTAATAAATGTGGTCATAAAAATTAAATTTTAAATATAACCTTACCAGTTAGGTTTAATATAAAATTTAAAATGTAAATTTCAAGGGAAAAAATAAAAAAATCCGCTTCACTTTCCGGCAGGCTTCCTCAGCGGCCTGAAATCATTGTATTCCTTGATTTTACGGAAAGGGCTTCCTATGCAAAACGGTTCCATTTTTTAACAGACCGTTCCCGTGGGAAAGCATTTTGCGGATTGGCGCCTCGAAAAAGTCTGGGAGCCCCGAAGAGGCGGGGGAAATGGGCGTTGATTCGCCGCGTCCGACTGAAAAGATGTTTTCGGTAAGAAATGAGGGAAAGCGAGTGGATTGAACCGCTTCCGGTACAAATTGTTTGCCAAATGAAATCGTCTGGTGGCCGGGCAATCGGAGCGAAATCCGGAAAGAAACGGGCACCGTTTTGTCAGGGTGGGGAACCCCGGAACGGATGTTTCCGGACGAACAGGAAAATAACCGTTTCCAGTTCAGCGGCGGCAGAGTGCCGGCCGCTGAACCGGTGATTGACGGCCTTGAAACGCTCGCTGCGAAAGGCGGTCGTTCGACGGTTACGAACCGAGCAGGTCGAAGCGATCGAGGTTCATGACCTTGTTCCAGGCGGCGACGAAATCATTCACGAACTTCTCCTGATTGTCGTCCTGGGCGTAGAATTCCGCCAGCGCCCGCAACTGGGAATTGGAGCCGAAGATCAGATCCACCCGGGTGCCGGTCCATTTTACGCTGCCGCTGGTCCGGTCGCGCCCCTCGAACAGGTTCCCGTCTTTCGAGGCGGGTTGCCATTCAATGTTCATGTCCAGCAAATTGACGAAGAAATCGTTGCGAAGGGTCCCGGGTTGCGCGGTAAACACTCCGTGCCGGGATTGTTTGAAGTGCGCATTCAGAACCCGCAGGCCACCTAACAGCACGGTCATTTCCGGGGCGGTCAGCGTCAGGAGTTGGGCCCGGTCCAGAAGCAATTCTTCCGGCCGAATGGAAACGCCCGGCTTGAGGTAATTGCGGAATCCGTCTGCTTGCGGCTCGAGCACCGCAAAGGAGCCCACGTCGGTTTGTTCCTGCGAGGCATCCGTGCGACCCGGCGTGAAGGGAACCTCGATGTCGAAACCGGCCTTTTTGGCGGCCGCTTCCACGGCGGCACAACCACCCAGGACAATTAAATCTGCCAGAGAAACCTTTTTGCCCCCGGCCGCCGAGCGATTGAATTCCGCCTGAATACTTTCCAGGGTTTTCAGCACCTTTTTCAGTTGAGCCGGCTGGTTTACTTCCCAGTTCTTTTGCGGTTCCAGACGGATGCGGGCTCCGTTGGCGCCCCCGCGTTTGTCCGAGCCGCGGAAGGTGGAGGCTGCAGACCAGGCGGTGTACACCAGTTGCGAGATGGACAGTCCGGAAGCCAGAATCTTGTTTTTCAATTCGGTGATGTCCCCGGCGTCAATCAGCGGATGGTCCACGGTCGGCAGCGGATCCTGCCAGACGAATTCCTCTTTGGGCACTTCCGGACCCAGGTAGCGGGCGCGGGGACCCATGTCGCGATGGGTCAGCTTAAACCAGGCCCGGGCGAAAGCCTCTTCCAGCTCGCGGGGATTGTCCCGGAAACGTTTGGCAATCCGGGCGTACTGGGCGTCCATTCGCAGCGCCAGGTCGGTGGT
>JAJRXE010000356.1 GCA_024276455.1 Calditrichota bacterium | reverse complement strand
GGTTAGAACATTGTTCGTCACATTTCCTCCGATGTCAATATAATGAATTCGTTGATTCTCAGGGGAACGTTCGGGCACTAAAGCGGGAATCGGTTGACCCAGTGCCAGCGATTGCCCCGCCTCCTGGTCGAATTGTCCCAGATAATTAAAACCAATCGGGGCCGCCACAACGTCCGTTGGTAAATCAACGCCCTTGCGGAGAAATCGGAGAAGCCCGTAGCCAATGCCGTCGTTGGGCACTGCGCGGTATTGTTCTTTTACCTGGCGAATCAGATCGGCGGTCTGCCAGCGACTTTCGTACGACAGGTGCAGCGGGAAACTTACCGTAAACCATCCAACCGTACGGGAAATATTAACGTCCGGGAAGATGTCCGCCCGTCCATGGTTTTCCAGATCAATCCACAAATCCGCTTGGCCCGACCAGCGATAGTAGGCGCGAGTAAGTGCCGCCAGCAGCAGTTCGTTAATCTGGGTATTGTAAGCGGCCGGCGCCTCGCGGAGTAATTGCAGCGTCTCCTGCTCACTTAAAGCGAATTGAATACTCGCCGCGGTTTTTTCCAGGTTATTTCCCTCCGGATGATCGAGGGGCAATTCAACTTCCCGTAAACCTTCCGTTTGATTTTGCCAGAAGGCAATTTCTTCCTCCAGTTCAGGGGACCGGGCATACGCCTGTAATTTTTCCGCCCAGAATTTAAACGAGGTTGTCTTGGGGGGCAAAACAATTTCTTTGCCTTCCACTAATCGCTGGTAGGCCTGAATGATGTCTTCCGTTAAGATGCGCCAGGAAACGGTATCGACGATTAAGTGGTGAATGGTAATTTGCAAAAGGTCTTTTTCTTCCGGTGCCGTCTGGAAATAATCGAAACGTATTAGCGGTCCCGAACTGAGATTGAAAGAAGACTGGGCTTCGGCGGCAAGTTTCCGAATTCGCTTTCCTACTTCCTTGCCGTTCACATCGGACAGATTGTGGACGTAAAACGGAACCTCTTTTAGCTCAGGCGAAATGTGGGCGGTTACTTTTCCTCCGGATAACGAAAAAGTTGCCCGCAGCACATCATGATGTTGCAAAATTTTCTCGACTACCTGGCGGAGCACCTCGAGTTCGAGTGCCTCGTTCAGTTCAATGGAGAGGGATTGATTCCAGTATTCCGGCCGCTTCAAATTCAAATCAAAGAACCAGCGCTGAATGGGAATGAGGGGAAATTCCCCGCTCACCAGACCCTGTTCGGCGTGAATCGCAATCCCTTCCTCCGCAACGGAAGCCAATCCTTCGATGGTGGGATATTCGAAAAGTTGGCGGGGCGTTACCTTCAAACCTTGTTGATTGGCGCGCGCCACCACCTGAATGCTTAAAATTGAATCGCCCCCCAGTTCGAAGAAGTTGTCCTTCACTCCCACCCGGGGGAGCTTTAAAACCTCCTGCCAGATTTCCACCAGGAGCTTTTCTTTCTCATTGCGAGGCGGCACATAATTTTGCTCCAATTTTTCGGCGCTAATTTGCGGTTCGGGAAGTCGTTTGCGGTCGATTTTTCCGGTGGGCGTTAAGGGGAATTTCTCCAGAGCCACAAAATAAGCCGGAATCATATAGTCCGGTAAATGCGAGGCCAAAAATTCGCGCAACCCGGCCACCGTAAGCGGTTGATCTTTTTCGGGAATTAAATATGCGACTAACTGCTGCGAGTTTTCCATTTTCCGGGCGTGGACAATGGCCGATTTAACCGCCGGATGCTGTTCTAGCACATTTTCTATTTCACCCAATTCAATTCGGAATCCTCGAACTTTTACCTGGAAATCCACCCGTCCGGTAAAAATCACCTCGCCCTTTTCGTTAAAATAGGCCAGATCACCGGTTCGGTACAGACGTTGTCCCGGCGTCTCGCTGAAGGGGTCTGGCACAAAACGTTCTGCGGTCAAATGTGGTCGATTCAGGTACCCGCGGGCGACGCCGGCACCCCCGAGATAAATCTCGCCGACCACCCCCACCGGCACCGGATTCATGGCTGAATCGAGCAAATAAACCCGCACATTGGGAATCGGTTGGCCCACCGGAATAACCATTCCAGTGAATTTTTGGGACGGACCGATCGTTGTTTTGAAATACAAACCGGTAATGGTGGTCTCAGTGGGTCCGTACATATTCATAAAAACAATCGGCTTCGGCAAAATTTTTTCCGCCAGATTCAATTTTTGCACCGAAGGAGCTTCTCCGCCCACCTGAATCAGGCGAACGGAAGTCGGAAGCGTCTCGTTTGACTCGTACAAATAATCGATTAGGTAATGCCACATAGGAACGGGAAAGTGCAAAATGCTAATCTGGAATTGACGGATTAGCTGCACTAAATCCGGACCGCTGAGCTCGGTTGCATCCGGAGCAAGCACCAGGGTTGCCCCACCGAGCAAAGTAGGGAAAATTTCCTCCCCGGCAGCATCGAAACTTAAAGAAATGTACTGTAACACCCGATCGTTGCCCTGAATATCGCACAGATCTCTAATATTCAAGGAATGATTTACCAGCGAACCGTGCTTCACCATCACCGCTTTCGGTTTTCCGGTGGAGCCCGAGGTGTAAATCAAATAGGCTAAACTCTCCGGATGAATTGGACGATTCGGGTCAGACGCTGGCTCATGCCCAAACGTTTGCTCCAGCCGGTCAAGGAAAACCAGAGAACAATCGCGTCCCTCAAAACGGGGTTCGTAAGCGTTTTTTGTCAGAACCACTTTCACATTCGAATCCTGGAGAATGTAGTCAATCCGTTCCTGCGGATAGCGGGGATCGATGGGAAGGTAAGCCGCCCCGCATTTCAAAATTCCCCACAAGGCAATTAATAATTCCGGACTCCTTTCCAGAGAGATCGCCACCACGTCTTCCGGCCCGATTCCCTGCTTTGTTAAATAATGAGCCACCCGATTGGCCAGATTATTCAATTCCCGATAGCTCAGTTCACCGTTCTGAGTAAGAATGGCTGGGCGGGCAGGATTGGTTTTCGCCTGCTCCTCCAATAGCCGAACCACATTCCACTCGCTGCGAATCTCACGCCCCTCAAACCGATTATATTCCTGAATAATTTGCTGGCGTTCCGCTTCGCTCAATAGATTAAGCTCCCTTACCGGCTTCCGGGTGTCGCTCGCCAGATCGTTCAAAAGATTCAGGAAATGATTTAACAGCCGGTTCACCGTCTCTTTCTTAAAGAGGTCGCTGTTAAATTCGACCATGCCTTTAAACTGGGACTCTCCTTCAACCACGGCCAGACTTAAGTCGAATTTCGAGGTGCCGGTATCGACCTGCAGCGGTTCTATTTCCAGATTGGGAAGAACAATTTTTTGCAGCGCATTTTGCTGGTAAATAAACATGACTTGGAATAAGGGGGTGTAACTGGTGTCTCGTTCCAGATTCAACACATCGATAATTTTTTCGAACGGGACGTCCTGATTAGCCAGAGACTGCTGCACCATGTGTTGCACCTGCACCAACAGCTCGTCGAACGTGGGGTTGTTTTCAAGTTCAAAACGCAGAGGAATGGAATTGACAAAAAACCCGATGAGACCCTCAATTTCTTTGCGAGTGCGACCGGAAACCGGGGTACCAATGACCAGATCATCCTGCCCGGTGTAACGATGGAGAAGAATTGAGAAGGCTGTTAACAGCACCACATAAGGGGTGGTTTTATGGCGGTTCGCAATGTTTTTGAGAGCCTGACTTAACTCAGCGGGCACTTCGAAGAAGACTTTTTGTCCTTTAAACGATTGGGTTTTAGGTCGAGGGAAATCGGTTGGTAAATTAATGAGCTGAGGGACTCCGGCCAGCTGATTCTGCCAGAAACGCAGCTGTTTTTTCAGCACCTCGCTTTCCAACCATTCCCGTTGCCACTTGGCGTAAGCGCTGTACTGCAGAGGTAACTCCGGTAACCGTGCCTCGGTCCCTTCTACCAGCGAGCGATAAAATTCCGTAATCTCTTTCAGCATGATCTCCAGCGACAGACCGTCGGAAATAATGTGGTGCATGTTGAGAATAAAAATCATTTCATTCGCTTCCAGTTGCAACAATTTGCAACGGAAGAGAGGCGGAGTGCTTAGATTAAATGGGGTACTGGCTTCCTGGCGGATGATAGCGGTAATTTGTTTTTCTTTCTCCTTTCGAGAGAGCGATTTCAAATCGATTTTCTCAATCGGGACAAACAGCTGCGGGACAATCTCCACCTCCGGTTGACCGTTCACCGTTTTAAATGCCGTGCGAAGATTCTCGTGCCGTTCCACCACTTTATTTAAAGCTTGTTCCAGAATTGCCGGGTTAATTTCCCCCTTGATTCGAACCGTAAGCGGCATATTGTAGAATGGGTTGTTCGGTTCCAGCTGATCCAGGAACCAGAGCCGCTGCTGGGCGAAAGAGAGAACCGGTTTCTCGCCCGGTTTTAACGGTTCAATGGAACGAATCACTTTTCCGATGGAAATTTCCAGTTTTTTCCGGTCTTCGTACCCAAATGCTTCCACCAGTTCCCAGGTCAGATCGCTCAAGTAATCTTCGGTAAAGTTGCGTTTCCAACTGTAAGCCCGATCGGCATTAATTCCCCGATGTTCATGGAACCGTACGTCCCCCAGCATTTTCGACAGATCGTTCAATCCATCTGTCATACGCCGGTGGCTGTCTTTCTGGGGTTCGAGCATATCGGGATGGAGATCGACCCCAATAAAATCGCAGATATTCTGGACGGTTTTCTCGGGATCGGTAACCAGGTCTTCGTAATACAGACGCACCTGGCGCTCTTCGGGAATGTCTTTCAAAAAGGTTAGAATATTCCGGTGGCTGATCAACCAGACCAATTCCGCCAATTTTCGAGAGCTAAAAGGATGTTCCTGGGTAAAAAAGGGCGGATAAAATACGTGTAACCGGGCTTTCTCGAAAGAAGGAATTACCCCATAAGGATGGCGGATGAGGTGAATGTAAAGGGCGTTCTCGAAATACTCTTCGGCCCGCCGCAGGATGTCCACGCTCAACGCATAGTTCGGGGTTTTATCCACAAAAATGCGTTCTCCCAGCCATTCCTGCAGCACACGATAAAAATCTTTTACGGTGTAGTTTTTTTCTTCGAAATCGGCCATAATCCGTCGGGCTTCGTCCACATCGCAATGCTTGATTTCCATAATCGCGCGAATGGTGCCATCCAGCCAGAAATCATCCCGGCCGGTTAAATTATTCCGTCGATCCTGCAGGGTATTGAAATTCAGCAATTGCAATTCCGGCGGTGCGAAGAGCTTCGGATGCCCCCCAAGAATAGCCCGGGTCAGGGTTGAACCGGAGCGCGGGGCAGAGATAATAAACACCGCAGAAGGATTCTTTGGTCCTTTTATCTGAATGGCAGGCGGCGTTTTAATAATACTCTGAAAATAGCGAACGTCTTCTTCGGTAACCCGGCTTTTTTCCTCTCTCTTTTCAACCCTTTCGCCGGTAATGCGAGACACCGCCTCAGGATAATCCCTCTTCAACAATTCGCAAAGTTCGGCAATGGTAGGAGCATCGTAAATGGCCACAATGTACACGTACTCTCCCAGAGCGTCCTGGAGACGGTTTACAAACGTGGCGGCCTGAATGGAACTGCCACCAAGCTGGAAGAAATTATCGTGAATGCCGATTTTTTCAATTGCCAGAATCTCTTTCCACATGTCGTACAGGAATTTTTCCAGCTTGGTGGAGGGAGGCACGTAGTGTTCACTCTACACCGCCGTTCCTTCTTTTAACGGATCGGGCAAGGCGCGCCGATCAACTTTTCCCGTGGGTGTGAGCGGGATTTCCGTTAAAGTTACAAAGAAAGAAGGAATCATGTAATCGGGCAGTTTTTCCGCTAACCAGTCCCGTAATTGGGTGGCCGAGAACTGTTCCTCGTTTTGGGGCACAATGTAAGCGACAATCTTTTTCTCCCCTTCTCCCAGTTGGGAGGCAAACACAACGCATTGTTTTACCGAAGGATGGGTTTCGATGGTGGCTTCTATTTCTCCTAACTCGATGCGGAATCCGCGAATCTTTACCTGAAAATCCACACGACCGGCAAAGATAATTTCTCCGCGAGAATTAAATCGCCCCAGATCTCCGGTTCGATACATTCGAGCGCCCGGAACATCCCGGAACGGATCCGGCAAAAAACGCTCTGCGGTTAAATCGGGCCGATTCAAATACCCATGGGTGACCCCAACCCCGCCGATGTAGATTTCCCCAATAACTCCCTCTGGCACTGGTTGGAGGGCCCGATCGAGTAGATAGACACAATCGTTCCTGATGGGCCGGCCAATGGGAATAAAGTTGTACTCAAAGGTTTTGTCTTCTTCCACCTCGGTATGATAAAAAGTACTGGCAATGGTGGTTTCGGTTGGTCCGTACAGGTTTACAAAACTGGCTTTTCGCTGCAACAAACGGGCAGCCTGCTGAAATTTCTGAATGGAGGGCTGCTCTCCTCCCGCCAGCATCATGCGCAGAGAGGCGGGAAACTTTTTTTGCTGTTCGGTTAGAAAATCCACCAAATAATGCCACACCGGAACCGGCACATGCAAAATATTTATCTGTTCCTTTTCGAGCAGGGTAAGTAAATCGTAACCGCTCAATTCGCTGGCTCGACCGGGCAACACCAGCGTTGCACCGCTAATCAGGGCGGGATAGATTTCCTCCCCCGCGGCATCGAAACTGATTGAAATGTACTGCAGAATTTTTTCCCCGGGCTTGAATCGATATTCCTCTTCCATGGCAAGCGCATGATTCAGCAAAGCCCGGTGAGGTACCATAACCGCCTTGGGCTTCCCGGTGGATCCGGAAGTGTAAATCAGATACGCCAGCGAATCCTGGGGAATGGTCAACGTCGGATTCTCAGTCGAAAATTCCTTTAGCCCGGTTTCCTTTTCATCGACCGCCAAAGCCTCAATATTTTGATCTGCAAACTGCGGAAGCAGCTCCTTTTCGGTCAAAATAATCTTTAATTTCGAGTCCTCCAGCATGTAGGCAATACGGTCTGCGGGATAAGTGGGATCGATTGGTAAATATGCCGCACCGGCTTTCAAAATCCCTAACAAGGAGATAAACAATTGGGCAGAGCGGTTCATGGCTAAACCGACGATGTCGCCGGGCCCGATGTGTTTCGACAGCAGGTAGTGGGCCAGTCGGTTAGCCCGTTGATTCAGCTCCTGGTAAGTCATGGATTGAGGGTCGCCCTCGTAATTCCCACTGGAATAATCGATCAGGGCCACCTGCCGGGGCAATTCTGCCGCTTTGGTTTCGAACAAATGGTGAATACACCCTTCCGTCGGATTCGATTTTACAAGCCCACAACTCCATTTGGTTAGAATCCGTCTCTGTTCCCCTTCATCCAGAATGGGTAATTCCCAGAGGGGTCGATTGGCATTTTGAACCGCTTGCCGGACAAGATGTTGGTAATAGTTGATAAACCGTTCAATCGTGGTTTGCTTGAAAAGATCGGTTTTAAAACCAAAGCTCCCCACAATCTGGTTATTCACAATGCTGATCGACAGCACCAGATCGAACTTAATAGAACCGGTTTCCAAGGGCAACGGTTCGACAAACAAATCGTTTATTTTTCCTTTCTGCAAGGACGCTTCTTGAAAATCGAAGAGCACATTGGTGAGCGGATTCTCGCTGGTGGAGCGATTCGGGAAGAGCTTATTAATCAGAATTTCCAGCGGCAGGGTGGCATTGTCCACCGCTTCAACCACGGTCCGTTGAACCTGTGCCAAATAGTCACGAAAGGTTAATTCCGGAGCCAAATAATTTTTCAAAATGACGACATTGATGAATAAACCGATCAAATTCCTCAGCTCCGGCTTGTCCCGGTTGGCCACCGGGGTGCCGATCTGAATTTCTTCTCGCCCGGTTAATTTGGCCAGCAGCAAAGAAAAAACAGCCTCTAAGAAGACAAAAGGAGTAATTTGCTCGTTTTTGCAGAAATTGAGGACTTTTTCACTCAAAGACGGGCTGAAAGTAAACGGCAGGTGAAGTCCCTTATTGCTAACCCGGGAAGTGGGCGAGAAATCGAACGGCAACTCGATCCGACCGCTCGAATCCGAGAGTTGTTTCTCCCAGAAATCTACCTGTTTTTTCCCCTTTTCGCCCTTAATAAACTGATCCAGCCAGTGGGCATAATCAAAATACTGGATCGGTAAAGGGGGTAGATTGGGTTCCGAGTTTTGGGAAAACGCCTGGTAACCGGCCAGCAATTCTTTCACAAAAATCTGAACCGACCAGGCATCCGCTACAATGTGGTGAAAGGTGGTACAAAGGACGTACTCATTTTCCCGCACCTTAATTAAGCGGGTGCGAATCAACAAATCTTTTGAAATATCGAATGGGGTTGTCGCTTCCTGAACAATTAACTGTTCCAGTTGAGCCTGCAGGTCATCGCCATTCAGAGAATTCAATTCTACGATGGGCAGAGGCACCATTACGGGTTGCTTCAAAACCTGTTTTGGTTGTCCTTTCTCAGTAACGAAGTTAACCCGTAAAACTTCATGCCGATTCACCACGTAGTTCAATGCCTTTTCCAGAGCAGGAACATTTAACGGCCCCTTGATTCGAATTGCCGAAGGGATATTGTTAATCGCCAGTCCGGGATTCAACTGTTCTAACACCCAAAATCCTTTTTGACCGTGGGAAAGAGGGAAAATATTTTTATCCGGTCGGGGACCAATTTCAAAACGAGCCCCGCTTTTTTTCGATTTTCTCAACTTGGCTAACAGCAACTCCCGTTTTTCGGGAGAGAGACTGGCCAAACGTTTTG
>JAJRXE010000355.1 GCA_024276455.1 Calditrichota bacterium | reverse complement strand
GGAAGAGCAAACCGCCGCCCCGCAAAACTACTTCCTGGAACAAAATTTCCCCAATCCTTTTAATCCGGTAACGACCATTCGTTTTGGTCTGCCTGCCGAAGGGCGATCGGTTCAAATAGTGCGCCTGGAGATTTACAATACCCTGGGGGAAAAGGTCCGCACGCTTTTTGCCGGGCCGCTTTCCGCCGGAACTTTTGCGTTTACCTGGGAGGGAAGAGACGACCACGGTCGCGCCGTGCCCTCGGGTGTTTACCTTTACCGCCTGCAAGCTTCCGGTTACACAGCCTGGCGCAAAATGCTGCTGGTCAAGTGAAAATGTGACGGGTTAGAGAATCAAGGGAAAATCTTAACTGAAAACCCCCATTTTTCTTCCGGGGCAGCAACGCTCAAAATCTGAGGCTGGAAACCTGGGTCGAGTTTTTACTTGTCCAGTTTTTCTTTCAGAAACTCCAGCACTTTGTCTTTGCTGAGGCGAATCTGCTCCATGCTGTCGCGTTCCCGCACGGTAACGGTGCCGTCTTCCAGGGTTTGGCTGTCCACCGTAATGCAGTAGGGCGTTCCGGCTTCGTCCTGACGGCGATAGCGCCGACCCACCGAACCGGATTCGTCGTAAAACACCTTGAAATCTTTGCGCAGCGAATCGGTGATCTGATGGGCGATTTCCGGCATGCCGTCGCGTTTAACCAGCGGGAAAACCGCTGCCTTGATGGGAGCAATCTGCGGTTTCAGCCGTAATACCACCCGGTCGGGTTCCTCGGTGTAAGCGTCCACCAGAGCGGTCAACATCAGGCGGTCCACACCGGTGGAGGTCTCGATGACGTAGGGCAGGTATTTTTCGCCGGCTTCCTGATCAAAATAACGCAGGTCTTTGCCGGAATATTCCTGGTGGCGTTTCAGGTCGAAATCGGTACGGTTGTGAATGCCCTCGATTTCGCTCCAGCCAAAGGGGAATTCGTACTCAATGTCGAACGCCGCTTTGGCGTAGTGGGCCAGTTCGTCTTCTCCGTGCTGGTGGAAGCGCAACTTCTCCTTGCGAATGCCCAGCCGCTCGTACCAGGCCATGCGTTTCTCTTTCCAGTACTGGAACCACTCCTCGTCGGTGCCCGGTTTTACGAAGAACTGCATCTCCATTTGCTCGAATTCGCGGGTACGGAAGATAAAGTTGCCGGGAGTAATTTCGTTGCGGAAGGCTTTTCCGATCTGGGCGATTCCGAACGGCACCTTCTGACGGCTGGCTTCCCGCACGTTGTGGAAGTTAACGTAGATTCCCTGGGCGGTTTCTGGCCGCAGGTACACCACGTGAGCCTGGTCTTCCACCGGCCCCATAAAGGTTTTAAACATCAGATTAAACATGCGTGGTTCGGTGAGTTCGCCGCCGCAGTTGGGGCAGCCCTTACTCACATCAATCTGGTCGGCCCGCCAGCGCATTTTACACTTTTTGCAGTCCACCAGCGGATCGGTGAATCCTTCCACGTGGCCGGAGGCTTCCCACACCCGCGGGTGCATCAAAATGCTGGCATCAATCCCCTCAATATCGTCCCGTTCGTAAACCATGCTCTTCCACCACAGTTCCTTGATGTTCTTTTTCATTTCCACGCCCAGGGGACCGTAATCGTAACAACTATTAATCCCGCCGTAAATTTCACTGCTTTGAAAAATGAATCCCCGCCGTTTGGTCAGGGAAACCAGTTTGTCCATCACGGTTGGTGTCGGTTTCTTTCCCACTGCTCTATTCCTTCTGTTTACGCTTCATCCCTTCAAAACCAAAGCGAGACCCTGCCCGCCGGTTGATCTCCAGTTGTTTTTATTCCCGGGAAACCGCCAGGTTTCCTCGTTAATGAGAGGCAAAATATAATCAAGGGATGTACATTTTCAAAGATTTTAATTGCAGGTTTTGTTCGGTGTGGTAGTTCAAATGCGCCAGCAACAGGTCGAGGAGCCGTTGATAATCCTGCTGGGGAAGTTGCTGGCGGTCCAGGACGGCCAGCTCCGCTGGAGTGGTTTTTTCCAGCCAGAGCAAGACCTTGCGGTGAAATTCGTTCAAAACCAGGGCTCCGCTCGCAGGTACCGGCCGACAACGCTGGCAAATGATGCCTCCGTTTACCAGATCGACACTGACCGGAAACTTTTCCGGCACCTGTCCGCATTCCCGGCAAAAGCGAAAATCCCAACCGAATCCTAAATAATGGCTCAAATAGAGTAGATATTTGAGCAGAAAAAGCAATTGATGCCGGTTCTGAATCCGATCCAGCTGGATCAGGGTTTCCAGGGTGCTCTCGAACAGCTCCTGCACTTCTTCCTCAAAGCGAAGGGTGTTTTTGACCAATTCCAGAATGCTCAGAGCGACCGCCATGGAGTTCAGGTTTTCCCGAATGTGCCCGAAGGGGTTGAGCAGGTTGGCATCACTCACAATTTGCAATCCGCGGGTTTCTTTAACCGCCAGCACCACCTCCACGGCATTCAAATTTTCCAGCACACCCCGGAATGGGCTCTTCGGCCGCAAAGCCCCTTTGGCAATGGCTTTTACAATTCCGCGGGCCTCGGTGAACAAAGAAACAATTTTAGAGGTGTCGCTCCAGCGAATGTTTTGCAACACCAGCGCCCGGGTTTTTATTTTTGGGGTCATGGCGGGTATTTTTCAGAAAATGAATTAGTGTTCTGTCCAATCGTCTGGTTTAGCTCAGCAGTTTAACAAAAGCGGTTAGCAGGGAAAAATAAATGAGCAAACCGATTACGTCGTTAAAGGTGGCAATGAACGGTCCGGTGGCCAGGGCCGGATCCACATTGATTTTTTTAAAGAAAATGGGTGCCAGGGCTCCAATCAGCGAGGCGTTGAGCACCACGACAATGAGGGCAATTCCCAGCAGGGCGCCAAACATGGGCTCTTTTTGCCAGAGGGTAATGATGGTAAAGATCAGAAGCGCCAGCACGAAGCCGTTTAAAAAAGCCACCCGCATTTCCCGGATTAAACGCTTGCCGGTGTCCCGCAGGCTGATTTCGCCGGTGGCCAGGCCGCGCACCACGATAATGCTGGATTGCTGGCCAGTGCTGCCTCCCATGGCCATGACGATGGGAATGAAAAAAGCGGAAATAATCACTTTTTCGATGGTCACTTGAAAATAACTGAGAATGAGCGCCGAGACAATTTCGCCCATAAAGGACAGAAGCAGCCAGGGCAGGCGCGCCCGGGAAATGGCCAGCACGCTGTCTTCCAGAATGTACTCCTCTCCGGTACCGGCAATGCGAGCCAGGTCTTCGTCCATTTCTTCGTCAATAACGTCCACCACGTCGTCCACGGTGATGCGCCCGATGAGCTTGTGGCGTTTGTTTACCACCGGCGCAACCACCAGGTCGTATTTGCGGAACAGGCGGGCGACTTCTTCCTGATCCATGTCGTTTTCAATCACCACAATGTCTTCTTCCATGATGTCGCGCACCTTGGTCTTCGGGTCGGCCAGAATCAGATCGCGTAAGGAGACCATGCCCACCAGCGTCCCGAAGTCGTCCACCACAAAGCAGTAGTAAAGCTCTTCCACGTCTTTGTGGCGTCGGCGTATTTCCTCAATGGCTTCCTGCACGGTAGAATTGGCATTCACCGCCACATATTCTTTGGCCATGATGCCGCCGGCGGTGTCCTCCGGGTAAAGCATTAGTTCCTGAATTTCTTCGGAACTCTCTTCCTTGATTTTTCCCAACACTTCATTGGCCTGCTCGGTGGGCAGCTCGGCGATCACGTCGGTGGCGTCGTCGGAATCCATTTCGTTGACCATCTCGGCAATCTGCTGACTGTCCAGCCCTTCCAGCACATCTTCCTTGACGCTGTCTTCCAGTTCCACCAGCACTTCGCTGGCTACTTCCGGGGTTAGCAGGTTGAAAATTCGGCGGCGTTCTTCCTCGTCCAGGTGGGCCATGATGTCGGCAATGTCCGCCGGGTGCATGTCGGTAATGATGTTGCGAATGAAATTGTCCTGGTTGTTCTTAAGTAAATCGCGAATGTCGTCCAGAATTTCGTCGTGATTGATCTCTTTGGTTAACTTTCCCATGTTGCGTCCTGACTCATTATTTTTTGGATGTGATTGGCCAGTTCGACGAATTCGTCCACCGAGAGGGTCTCGGGACGACGACTTAAGTCAAGGTTCAACTTTGTTAATTTAGACACCGGAAGCAGTTGAGACAAAGAGTTTCGTAACATTTTTCGCCGTTGTTGAAAAGCGAGTTTTACGACGCGCTTGAACAATGCCGGATCGGCCAGCCTTTCTTCCGCCTTCGGATTCATGGTCAGTCGGATGACTCCGGACTGGACTTTGGGCGGCGGGTAAAACAGGTGCGCCGGCACCGTGAAGAGGTATTCCACCCGGGCATAAAACTGGCAGAATACGGAAAGAATTCCATAGGTCTTACTGCCGGGCGAAGCGGCAAGACGTTCCCCTACTTCTTTCTGCACCATGAAAACTGTCTGCTGAATTTCCAGAAAATGCTCCAGTAATTTGAACAGAATCGGGGAAGTGAGGTTGTAGGGCAAATTGCCGATGAGTCCAGCGGGTCGGTTGGAGAAATCTGCCAGCAGTTCACTCAAATTTAAAGTCAAGAAGTCGGCGTTTAGTACCCGGAGCCGGTCGGTGGTTCCGAAACGGTTGTGCAGGCGTTCCACTAACCGGGAGTCCACCTCCACCGCCACAATTTGCCAGGGCTTTTGCACCAGCCATTCGGTCAGTACTCCGGGACCTGGACCGATTTCGATTACCAGCGCCTCTTCCGGTAGCTGCAGAGAATCGACTATTTTGCGGGCAATATTTGCATCCTTCAAAAAATGCTGTCCTAATTTTTTTAACGGGCGAATGTTCATGATAGGTGCGTTTTGAAATCCGGCCTTTTGAATGACAATGCCTTCGGCTACTTTTTCCAATTCCTCCGGGGCAATATAACAGCAAAACGATGGAATTTAAAAAAGAATTTCCCGCCTTGCTCCTTTCGCAAGCCCAAGGAACCAATTTCAGGGTTTGAAAGCGCTTCCGCGCAGCTTAAATTATTCTTCAAAGAAAAGGCACCGTTTCGCTGAGGAGGAACAAAACAGTGGGAAGCAATGGCGTGAAATCATTTCGAGACCGCTTCGCCCCGTTTGCGGAGAAAATGAAGCGCGAGGGTTTACCGGAGATTGTTGTCCGGACTTTTGAATATTACTACCACCAGTTGTTGGAGGGTCACACCGGTTACATTGCCGAAGCGGACATTGAGCCGGTGGAAACCCTGCCGGACGCCGAGCGGTTACCAGAGCATCTGGAAGCGGTGGGAGAAAACAATCTGGAGTACACCGTTCTGATCAAGTTGAACGGCGGTCTGGGTACCAGCATGGGCTTGGAAAAGGCCAAATCGCTGCTTAAGGTGAAAGACGATTTAACCTTTCTGGACATCATAGCCCGGCAGGCGGTGCAGGCCGGGGTACCGTTGATTTTGATGAACAGTTTTAATACTCGGCGGGATTCCCTGCAGGTGCTGGAAAAATACCCGGAATTGCAGGGAGAGATTCCGCTGGATTTTTTGCAGCACAAGGTGCCCAAAGTGCGTAAGGACGACCTGGCGCCGGCGGAATGGCCGGCCAATCCGGCGCTGGAATGGTGTCCGCCCGGGCACGGTGACCTGTACACCGCCCTTTACACCAGCGGACGGCTCGATCTGTTGTTGGAACGCGGCTACCGCTACGCCTTTGTGTCTAATGCGGACAACCTGGGCGCCGTGCTGGATCGCCGTATTCTGGGCTACTTCGTCGAGAATCGCCTGCCGTTTATGATGGAGGCGGCAGACCGCACCGAGGCGGACCGCAAAGGGGGGCATCTGGCCCGGCGCAAAGACGGACAGCTGATCCTGCGGGAATCTGCCCAGTGTCCCCCGGAAGATGAACCCCATTTTCAGAATGTGCGCCGCCACCGCTATTTCAATACCAACAATCTCTGGCTGGACCTCGCGGCGCTGAAAAAGGTGTTAGAAGAGCGCGATTTCATCCTGGGCTTGCCCATGATTCGCAACCGTAAAACCCTCGATCCCCGTGATCCCACCTCGCCGCCGGTGTACCAGCTGGAAACGGCGATGGGATCGGCCATTGCGGTTTTCCCGGGCTCGGGCGCCATTCGAGTGCCCCGCAGCCGTTTCGCTCCGGTGAAAAACACCAACGACCTGCTGGCGGTTCGCTCGGACGCTTACCGCCTTACAGAGGATTACCGGATTGTTCTCGATCCGTCCCGCTCCTCCGGTCCTCCCATCATCGAGCTGGATGCTCGCTATTACAAGCTCATCGACCATTTCGAAGACCGTTTTCCCTACGGTCCGCCCTCCTTAATCGCCTGTCAGAAATTCACGGTTAAAGGCGATTTTAAATTCGGTCGCGGAATTGTGGTGAAAGGGAAGGTGGAATTGGTCAATAGGGAAACCAGGCAAGTGTTTGTGGAGAATGGGACCGTGCTCGAGGGGGAGTAAAAGTGGCTAACAAAAAACCCCGCTCGCAGGCGGGGTTTATTTTATTTCTTACCGGTTTCGTAGTGAAACGCTAATTTGCCCTCCAAAAACTCCCGTTGGGCGGTGACCACCGGATTCTCTTCGCTTTCGTAGGTTTCTTCCGCTTCTACTTTTTCTTCTTCGCCGTGCAGCAAATCCTCTTCAATCTCGCCTTCCAGTTCTTCCAGAATCTGCCGGTCGCGTTTCTTCTGGTAAATTTCCTCGTTAATCTGGCGAGCCCGTTTGGCAATAACCATGGCCGCCTCAAACAGGTTCTCCGCCCGTTCTAAATATTTTTTAAAATCTTGGGTTTCCGCAGGCATTTAAAAATCCCTCCTTCAATAACAACAGATTATTCTTTAGCCCCCAAATATAATCATTCCTGACGCCAAATCAATTAGAAATTTTATTTTGTATTTGAGAAAAATATTGCAAAAAGTGTGATTTGTTCCCATTATTTTGAAACGAGCTTTCGTTTATTAGAATAGCAAGGTACTTCCGTTGCCGGGAAGGCAAGCGTCTTAACCGCGTTGATTGAAGCGCAAGGATCGGCCACCGGGAGAAGATTGGGGCGGGTGGCCACAACAATTCTGCTAATTTCCTTACGAATGGTAAGGATTAATGAAAAAAATCCCATGATTTTTGAGAAAAAATTTGACAAAATCAGTGGTTGTGTTTAATATTGAGTAAACCGAAACTTCAGGAGTTTTTTATGGGAAAGTACAAGCTTTCTTCCTGGCAGAAAACAGACAAAAAGGTGTTGGACCCCAAGCTGACTCAGCAGGTGTTCAATACGGGGAGTGTGATGTTGGTGCGTTATGTGTATGAGCCGGATTTGCATTTTCCGGAACATTCGCATCCGCAGGAACAGGTAACCATTGTGGAAGAGGGAGAGTTGGAATACGTGATTGACGGCGAAAAAGTTGTGCTGAAAGAGGGTGACATTTGCGCGATTCCGCCTAATGTTCCTCATTCCACCACGGTGAGCAGTAAGCATCGGGCGGTGGCTTTGAGTATTTTCACCCCGGTGAAAGAGGATGTGATTATTCGTAAGGAAAGTTGATTTTTCCGGAGGGAGCTGACCTGCTTGTGTCCCTTGCAGAGCGAAAATCATTCCAGCGCGTTTGTTTCCTGAGGAAAGAACGAAAAAGCGTCGAATGGTGAGAAACGATGTTTGTGAATCTGCGTCAACGGTTGGCTCTCCCCTTTTTCGTCCCAGTATTCTGATTCTTTTGGTGGTTTGCCAGGTAATTAAGAATATTCCTCCCTGATTAGAAAAATTTTATCCTCCACAATTTGAAGCGGATAGGTTTTTAAGCGGGCCCAGTATTCGGTAAGGCTTTGTCCGCTTTCCAGATCAAATCGCCAGCCGTGCCAGGGACAGGTCAGAATATTGTGCTCGATATGGCCTTCGTGCAGGTAGGCGCCGGCGTGGGGACAGCGATTCTCCACGGCGAAATAGCCTTCCGGGGTCTGGAAAATGACGATTTGTTCATCCGCCGCCAGGTTGAATCGGAAGGGGGATTGGGGAGAAACCTGGCGGGTGTAACAAAGAAAGATCCGCGTTTTCATTCCTGAATCCGATTTTCGGTCTCTTCCGGAGAAATTTCTCCTGCCAGCGGCACGGTCAGTTCGTCCCGCACCCGCCCTACCTCGCCGGCGTATTGTCCTAACAGGAACATGAGTTTCACGATGGTTGTGGGAGTGGTCATGTCGTGAGCGGAAATCCCACCGGCATCCTGAATCATTTGTCCGCATTCGTAAAGGTTTAAATCGGTGCGTCCGTAGGGACTTTGCGAGGTGATGACCACCAATTTCCCGGCTCGCGTGAAATCTTTAATCCAGGGAATCAGGGAATTTTCCTGTACCGCCAGATTTCCCACTCCCAGAGCTTCGATGACCACGGCCTTCAGCGGACTTTCCAGCAGCGCCTTCAGGTACTCCGGTTTAAGTCCGGGAAAAAACTGAAAGCTAAACACGCGAGTGTCCAGAGCGTCTTTTAGAGCGAGGGGATTTGGGCCTGGTTTGAGCAACAGGTGACGGGCAATCTCGATGTCCAGTCCCACTTCGGCCAGGGGAGGAAAGTTGGGGCTGTCGAAAGCATCGTAGTGGGTGCTGGAAATTTTAAGCGTGCGGTTACCGCGGAAGAGACGGGTTCCGAAGAAAATGGCCACTTCCGGAATCGGGTGGGTGGCGAGCTCCAGGGAATTAATCAGGTTGCTGCGAGCATCGCTGCGGATTTGGGCCAGCGGCCGCTGGGAACCGGTGAAGATAACCGGTTTCCTAATTCCCGGCAGCATGAAAGAGAGAGCCGCCGCGGTGTAAACCATGGCGTCGGTGCCGTGGATGATGACAAACCCATCGTAACGCGGGTAGTTTTCGTAAATATGCCGGGCCAGCTGCTGCCAATGGTGAATCTGAATGTTGGCACTGTCCAGATTGAAAATTACCGAGAAATCGACCCGGGCAATCTGCTGAATCTCCGGCACGTGAGAAAGTACCTGGTCCTGGATGTCCGGCGGAGCCAGCATCTGCGACGGTTCTACCGGCACCATCCCAAAAGTGCCGCCGGTGTGAATGAGAAGGATCTTTTTCATCTTGCGACCCGTTTTTCCCCGCTGCGGTGACTTGCATCACAGGAAAATGTAATTTAGCACTTATAATGGAATAGGTTCTGTAACATATACCAGAGGATGGCTCCTCGGCCATTTTTTCAAACAATTGTTTGAAAACAAGGGATTGTTTGAAGGGAAAAATGGCCGAGGTAAATCCTCGACGAACCTTCCGATTTTTTTCCCCTTCTTTAAAGATTACCGCTGCGGAATGGTTCCTTCTAACTTGGTGTAATCGATTTCACTTCCCAGTACACTGTGAGGAATCAGGTAAACCGCCAGCATGAGCACGGCGGCAATGAAAATCCACTTGCGGGATTGGCGTTCGCCCCGGTTCTTCCACCAGGCAATTGCCCACCCAATGGCGGCAATCAGCGTTTTGTTGTCGGTCAAATCGTAACCGAAAGGCACCCCGGTCCAGAAGGCGTCGAAAGCAAATTTTTGAACCAGCGGGCCCAGTAACAGTCCGCCAATGAAGAAAAACCCGATGGTCCAGTAGAGATATTTTTTAAATTGCCCCTCCGGATCCAGCGCTTCCAGCGCTGCCCGGTTGGAAAAAAGCATTCCCATGAACATGAAAAAAACGTGGGGAAACAACGCGTACCAGGGCACTGCCCCCTTGTAGCGAATAATGACCGGTTCTTTGTGGGTGAGAACGTACGTGTTGCCGTTTTTTTTCAGCGCCACTTCGTAAATAATTTTACCGGCGGCGGGTTGGTGCGGTAAATGGGCGATCAGTTTGTCTCCTTCCCGTCGCAGGGGAATCTGCGACCATTCGTCGTGGGATTTGTAGCGCTTGAAACGCACGTAACCGCTCAATTGGGTGTCCGGGGCAACCACCACCACCGGAGCATCCGTCCCGACATTCTCGCTGCGGAGAAACTTGTATTTGACCACGGCACCTTCGATGTTCATTCTTCCCTTCACCGGGTAAGTCGGCCCGGTCATCCGTTGGTAAACAGCCGAAGCCAGGGTAATGACAATGGCTAAAAACCACATCAACCCTTTTCGTTTGGCCAGAGACCAGTTGAAGAATCGTTCGTTTGCCATGGAAAAAATTCCCTCCTTTTTCTACTTTCTGGAACTGCGAGAAAAGTTTACGATTTTTCCCGTTCAAATTCAAATTGTTTAATAATTTTCATTCCGTTTCGCCGGAAAAGCTTTCGGAAAAATAATCGCGATTCTTTTTGACTGGGTATTAATTTTCTTTAAATTACCGGAGCAGGTATTGAACCGACGAAGGAGCAAAAAGTGAGTTTTTCCAAAGAGATACTGTCCAAGCTCATGGAGAGCTTGAAAAATATTTCTCCGACCGAAAAAACGGAGCAGTTGCTTCAAACCTCCATCCTGATTTCGCAGGAGAAAGTCAATGAAGCAATCTGGAACGCTTTACCGGTGGAATCCAGCGTAAAAGACCTCTCTTTAACGTTTCGCAAAGGGCGGGCGCAAATAAAAGCGCTGGTACAACGACGCCTTCATGTTCAGGTGACTTTCGAGGTGGAACCCCAGGGCGTCCGAACCGAAGACGAGCAACTGGTGCTGGAGTTCCGGCGGGTCACTCCCTTGCAGCTGGAAGCGCCTTTTCGATGGTCTCGCTGGTTGGTAAAAGCGGCCGACCGCTTGATTATCCGAACCCTGAAACTGGATTTGCTGCAAATGGCAGCTCGGGAGGTGAAATATCTGGAAGTGGACGGAGAACGCATTCGCATCCGCATGGCGCTGGAGAAAGTACTGGAGTATGCCGGACTGCCCCGGTCTTTCTTACCGTTAAAGAAAATGATTGCGCTGGAATCGTTGCAATTTGAGGAAAACGGCATTCGCCTGGGATTACAAATTTTACCGCAATTTTTCGGTTAAACATTGCCGGAGAGGGTGCAATGGGGATTTATTCCGTTGGAGTGGATCTAGTGGAAATCCGGCGAGTTGGCGAGCTGATTGAGCGCTACGGAGAGCGCTTTCTGGAACGGGTGTTTACCGCCCGGGAGATTGCGTACTGTTCCCGCAAGAAAGGGAATTACGAGAGCTTTGCCGGGCGTTTTGCTGCCAAAGAGGCCCTTTTCAAGGCGGTGGGCAGCGGCTTGTCCGACGGAATGCGCTGGCAGGACGTGGAAGTGGGGAACGATGCCCGGGGAAAGCCGCACGTGCGCCTTTCCGGGCGAACGGCGGAATTGTTGGAGGGGAAAACCGTGCATCTCTCCATTTCCCATTCCCGCCACCACGCCCTGGCGATGGTCGTCGTCGAGCGGCAGGCGGAACCGCCTGGAATAAATCCCTCCGGCGCCCAAACCGGCAAATCCGGAATTTAACAGAGGAGAAATGAACATGCTTAAGATTGTGCGTTCCGACCAGATGCGGGAAATGGACCGTTTTACCATTGAAGAACTGGGAGTTCCCGGGGTGGTGCTCATGGAAAACGCGGGCGTGGGCAGCTACCGGATCATCCGGGAGATGCTGCCGACGGACCGCGTCCCGCTGGTGAGCATCTTTTGCGGCAAGGGCAACAACGGCGGAGACGGTCTGGTAGTGGCTCGACATCTGTGGGACGACGGCGTGGCGGTGGAGGTTTTTATCTTCGGAAAGGAAGAGGAAATCCGGGGCGACGCCCGGACCAATCTGAACATTGTGCAAAACTTCGGCATTCCGGTTCAGTTCGTCTCTAACCTGCAGCAATTGCAAAACCATTTTGATCCCTCGACCGATCTGGTGGTGGACGCCCTGCTGGGCACCGGCATTAAAGGAGCCGTTTACGGGCTGATGAAAGAGGCGATTGAGTTTATTAACAGCCTGGATGCCATGGTTGTTTCGATTGACGTCCCCTCGGGATTGAA
The DNA here is from genome assembly GCA_024276455.1 of Calditrichota bacterium. Taxonomy (GTDB): domain Bacteria; phylum Calditrichota; class Calditrichia; order RBG-13-44-9; family RBG-13-44-9; genus JAJRXE01. The sequence continues at coordinate 2,083 of JAJRXE010000355.1, read as the reverse complement.
TGCCGATTCGCCGGTGGTAGAGGGCGTGGCGGTAAGCGCCGACGCCACGGTAACCATGGCGCTGCCGAAACACTGTCATCTGTTTTACCCCGCCCGGGAGTTTGTGGGCGATTTACATGTGGTGGACATCGGGATTCCCCACTATGTCCGTCAGAGCGAGGGGGTCAAAATTCAACTGGTGGAAGATGCCGATATTGAATTGCCGGCCCGTCCGGAGTACGCCCATAAATACACCTGCGGCAAGGTGGCGGTGTTGGCCGGCTCCCCCGGATTCACCGGAGCGGCGGCGCTAACGGCCGAGGCCGCCCTGCGCATCGGGGCGGGCCTGGTGAAACTGGCCGTGCCGGAATCCCTCAATCCCATTCTGGAAACCAAACTTACCGAAGTGATTACCGTACCTTACACCACCGGAAAGAGCGGCCAATTCAACGAGCACAGTCTGGCGGAATTAGAAGAGCTGCTGGAGTGGTGCGATGTGTTGGCCATCGGTCCGGGGCTGGGGCGCGGACCGGAAACCCAGAAAGCCATTCTGGCGGTGCTGGAAAAATTCACAAAACCGGCTGTGATTGACGCCGACGCCCTGTTTGCGCTCGCCAATCAACCCTTGATTCTAAACCAGCCACACCCCCAGTGGGTGCTAACGCCTCACCACGGGGAGTTTCGACGCTTTCTGCCCGAAATTGGAAAAGAAGAGCTGCAGCGTGATTTTGTGAAACTGGCCCAGGAAACCGCCGGCAAATTCCAACTGCATTTGTTGTTGAAAGGGGCTCCTTCGCTGGTGGCCACCCCGGAGGGCGAGGTGTTTGTAAATTCCACCGGAAATGCTGGATTGGCCAGCGGTGGAACCGGCGACGTGTTGACCGGAATGGTGGCCGGTTTGCTGGCCCAGGGACTCCCACCCCAGCAAGCCGCTTACACCGCCAACTTTTTGCACGGCCTGGTGGCGGACGAAGTGGCGGACCAGGAAAGCATTTACACCCTGGTGGCGGGGGATTTAATCCGTCACCTGGGGCCGGTGCTGAACAAATATTTCGGTTAATTCTTTTTCGGTTGGCGCGCGCAAAGCCACCATGACGCCAAGTACATTTACTTTAAGCTGAACCGTTGTTCTGGTTATTAAGGTTCATTGAAAATTTAAGTTAAAGCGGACTTCATTTTTTTGCTTGTTAGACAGATTTCAAAACAACTAACTACTTTAAAAACAATTCATTGCGTCTTTGCGGCAGGGCGTGACCCCATTTTTTATTTCCCCTCAGACATCCGGGAAGCGGAGGGTAATGGCAGGTAGGATGATGTAACCGTCCTGCGGGTCGCCTACCGCCACCGTTTTTCCCTGCCAGAGTAGTAACACCGTGTAGGCGGCCAGCAGCGCGTCCAGTTCGTCGTGGGAGTACACGTTCCCGCCCGCCGGGAAGCGCACTCCGGTTTGCCGCAGAGCCTGCTGCAAAGCCTCCCGAGTGCTGCGCCGTTGCTTTTTCCCCCGAATTTGGGGAAACAAGATTTTCCGCGTCGCGGTGGGGTACACTTCCAAGGTGGTGAAACCCGCCTTCTGAAGCCGCTGATTCAGCTGAAAGCAACGCCAGATCCAACGACGGGCAAAGCTGTTTTTGGAGGTGGGAAAACAACGGAAACCGTTTTTCGTCAACAGGTATTCGCAGTAGCGTCCCTTGTACGGGGTGGTCTGGGAATGAGAACAGGTAGGCGGGTCGTCCCGGAAGCAGCATTCCTGCAGCTCGTGGGGCGGCTGTAGCGGTCCGTCAATACCCACGGCGTACAGCGGTTCCGGAGAATTTTGGAGTACCTGCAGGATTTCCCGATCTCCCTTGCACTTCCCCAGAAAGACAATTTCCAGACTTTCGTTGAGCAGGCACACCCCGGAAGGTGTTTGAGGCGAAGCGGTGGGATCGATGCCGGCAAACCACATGGCTCAGACAAACTGTTTGATCCAGTGCAGACTTTCCAGGGCTTCGTCCAGATTGCGGATTTCCATGATGACCGGTACCGGCACATTGTTCTGGCGGAAGAACGCTTCGTAAGGAATGGCGCCCCGGGACATGGAACGGTGCTGGTCCTCCTGGCCGTT
>JAJRXE010000354.1 GCA_024276455.1 Calditrichota bacterium | reverse complement strand
TGGTTAAATCAATATAAGAAAACCCGTCTGGAGAAGGATGCGGCTGCGGTCACCACTTTTACCGCGCTTGGTTTCATCGGGCGGTTGGTGCTCTGGTCTGTGGTGGTTTTGCTGGCCCTGGACAACATGGGCATCGATATTACCGCCTTGATCGCCGGACTGGGGGTAGGTGGAATTGCCATTGCCCTGGCGGTGCAAAATATTCTGAGCGATCTGTTCGCCTCGCTTTCCATTGTGCTGGACAAACCGTTTGTGATTGGTGATTTTATTATCATTGATAATTACATGGGCACGGTGGAACATATCGGGTTAAAAACGACCCGGGTCCGCAGCCTTTACGGTGAACAGCTGGTGTTTGCCAACAGCGATTTGTTGCAGAGCCGCATCCGTAATTACAAACGCATGTACGAACGCCGGGTGGTTTTTGCAATTGGAGTCACCTACCAGACACCGCTGGAAAAATTGAAGAAGATTCCGGGAATGATTCGCGAAATTATTGAGGCTCAGGAGCAGGTGCGTTTCGACCGGGCCCACTTCAAGGAATACGGCGATTTCTCCCTCAATTTCGAGATTGTGTACTGGGTGTTGAATCCCGATTATGCCTATTACATGGATGTACAGCAGAATATTAATCTGGAATTGTTTAAACGGTTTGAAGAAGAAGGAATCGAGTTCGCTTACCCGACCCAGATGATTTTTCTGGCGCAGGAAAATGCAGGGAACGGAAGCCCGCCGGCAGGTGCGAATTAATATCCAACAATCGTGAAAGGAAAATGTGGAAGCGGGCGGAGTTGTTTACCAAACTCTCCGGCCAGGCGGTCCGTTGTGAGATTTGCCAGCGCCGTTGCCGGATTTCGGCAGGGGAGTGGGGGTATTGCGTCACTCGCTTCAATCGCCGGGGAGTCCTTTACAGCACGATTTACGGAGACGTGGCGGTCTGGCGGAAAGCGCCCATCGAAATCAAACCGGTGTACCATTACCTGCCCGGGAGCCATGCTTTTAGCGTGGGCTCGCTGGGATGCAATTTCCTCTGTCCGGGCTGCCAGAACTGGGATATTTCCTTCGCCAGAATGGAAGGGGTCGAGGTGAACACAGAGTACATCTCTCCTCCGGAACTGGTTCGGCTGGCCCGGAAATTCTCCTGCGAAGGTGTGTCCTGGACTTACAACGAGCCCACCCTGTGGTTTGAATACACCCTGGACGGAGCAAAATTGGCCAAAGCGGCCGGATTGTACACCAATTACGTGACCAACGGATATCTGACGATCCAGGCGCTGGATTTAATCGCTCCGTATCTGGATATTTTCCGGGTGGAGATCAAAGCGTTTAACGAGTCAACCTATCGGCGGATTGCCAATATTACCCGCTGGCAGGGGATTCTGGAGATTACCGAACGGGCAAAACACACATGGAAAATGCATGTGTAAGTGGTAACCAACCTCATTCCGGGGTTAAACGACGATCTGGCACAAATGCGCGCTCTGGCGCGCTGGATTCGCGATCGTCTGGGGCCCGAGACGCCCTGGCATCTCACCCGGTTTTATCCCCACTGGCGGCTTACGGATCGGCCGGTCACCCCCCTGGAGCGCATGGAGGAATTGCACGACATGGCGAAAAGCGAGGGATTGCAGTTTTTGTACCTGGGGAATGTCCCGGGACATCCGGCCAATCATACCTATTGCCCCCGCTGCGGCTTTTTGCTGATTGAGCGGCGGGATTGGGAAGAAGTGGTTGTTAATTTCGAGGGAAATGCCTGTCCGCAGTGTGGCGAGAGAATTTACGGAGTTTTTCGTTCCAGTACCGGCGATTAGTTCGCAACTAATTTTTTACAGGAGTTTGCGCGTGATGATCCAGTCTCATGAATTTTTGTACCTGATTAAAAATTTGCGTTGTCTCCTGTTCTTGCCACAGGAATTGGAATTGGAGCCGGGGAAAGATGTGATTACCTGGTTGGCGCGGCATTATCGCTACCGGCTGGTAGGAATTGAAGAATCGTTAACAAGTCGGTCGTCGGACGGTAAACAGGAGAATCGTTTGCAGAACCCCCCTTTTAAGGCGCTGAATTTTGCCCGGTTTCTCCCGGAGGCGCTGCTGGAAAGCGGGGAACCGGCCCGTTTGTTACTGAATCATGCCCTGGTTGCCAATTTGTTGACCACGCCTCTGGTAACCCACCGGAAGTTGGCTCCTGTAGTGGAGGCAAGTGGAGCGGTAGTGTGGGCCTGCCATGCCGAGAACGAGCCGGACGACCGAAATCGTAAATTCAACATCCGGGTGGGTGATTACGCTATGACCGATTTTTTAACCACCCTGGTGCCGGAATCCCTCCGTGTCCTGACCGATCACGATGGGGGAGAAAGCATCCGGGAAGTTCTGCGGTACCGGAAAGAAACAGCCGCCAAAGACGGCCGGACCCGTTTCTGGCGTTTGTTGGAGGAAGGAAAAGTCGGAGCCTCCAGTGAGCATTTCTGGGCGTTTTATCTGGATCCCTGGCGGGTTCTCCTGAATAGCGAAGGTCAGCAAGGCCATCCGGCAGCGGAGTTGCTAAAAATGCTACAAAATCATACCCAGCTGCTTAATTTGACCGTACTGATTGCCCTGTAGCGGGCTGTTGTGCCGCTACTAACCGGGAAAACGAGCTGATTTGCCAGCGGTTTCAGGCGTATTGCAGGAGATGCCGGTTCCCCACCTGGACACGTTTCAAGTGACGCCGGGCCGCCTGGTAGCATCTCTCCACCTGCTCCCGGGGAGTAATGGGCAAATCCCGCAGATAATAATCCGGTGAGAATACCAGCAGGGAATAGGGGATGTTCGGATTAATTTCCGCCAGGAAAGCCGCCAGGGGTTCCACTTCCTGCTCGTCCACGTAAAAGGGAACCAGCAGGGTGGTGGCGGTGAGCAGATCGGGTTGAGGGAACTCTCTGGCCAGATGAGCGAAATTTTCCCGGACGGCTTCCGTCGGAACGCCACAGAGGGCCAATCCGATGTTGGGGTGGAAGGCTTTGAGGTCAAATTTCACCGTGCCGCCGGTCCGGGCGGAAATTCGAGCCGCCTGACGGACCAGTCCCAGATTTCCGGCACCATTCCACTCCCAGCAGATCATTTTCTGGAAATGCGTTTTCTCGGCGATTCGCCGGGCCACCCGCAGGGCAAAAGGGAGCTGCGGTTCCGGGGAACCTCCGAAAAAACACACACAGCGCACCCGGGAATCCAGTGCCGCTTCGACCAGCTCTTGTTCCGAAACAACGCCCGCCTCGGCAAAATTTTTATGGGAAGCGTTCTGGCAGAAAAGGCAATCGAAATTGCAGCCATAGAAAAAGACGGCCAGGTTGTAACCCCGCAATCGGGAACCGCGGCAGAACCAGGCGGCGCAGCAGTTGGTGGGCAACGGATCCAGGTAGTAGTACGCCAGGGCGCTTCCTGCCGGGGCGCGGCAGGTTAATTTCCCCCGGAGGTTCCGCCACATCCCACAGTAACCCCATTCTCCCGGTGCCAGCTGGCAGTGGTTGGCGCACAATGGGCAGCTTAAACCATTGGGACGGTGGGGTGGGCGGAGCGGCAGTCCCCATCGCCGCCGGGCTGGCGCATGCTGCTCCATTAGAAATTCCGGGTTTTCGGACTCTCTGAGGCAGTGAGCACAAATCCCCAGGGCGTCAGCCGCCGGTTGGTTGTGACATTTCCGACACGGTTTCATGATGAAAAAGTGTGTTTCTGATTTTCCCAAAAATTCCCAAAAGCCCGGGCGTCGTTCCACATGTTTAAGTTATTGAACAGAAGGTAAATCTCCCCCTCCTTTTCCAGCAGCGAATTTATTCGGGTCGCCAGTTGCTGGAAATCGGTCTCGGTGTAACGGTAGGAATACATTTTGGGGCCGGGTGGGGAGCCGTGCAGGCGGAAATAGTAAACACCTTCGGTCAGGGCATCTTCTTTGAATGGATCGACGCAGTGAATAATGCCGTATTCCCGACAGATATTCCTGACGATTTCCGGATTCCAGACGGCCCGCAATTCCAGCGCCAGGCGAATATCCGGGACGTTTGCATTACGGAAGAACACCTGCAAGTTCCGAATGTTCTCCTCTGTATCTTTGAAGTTGGGCGGACATTGCAAGACGATGGTACTGGCCTGCAGCGCCCGGGCAATGCGCAGGGTTTCTTCCCAGGCTTGCCGGACCTCCTCGCTGGGCTGGAAATGCCCGTAAAAGGGGCGTTTCTCTTCCGGAATGTTCACTTTTGCCTTGCGGTAAGTGGGAGAATTAGCCCGGTGGGTCACCCCCTGCCAGGCTTTTAGAGTAAATTCAAAATCCGGAGGCGCTTCCTCCCGCCAGCGGCGGGCGGTTTCTTCCCGGGGCAGTTTGTAGAAAGTGGATTGTAGTTCAACCAGTTTCAGTTCCCGGTAGTATTCCGGTTTCGCCACCGGGAAACCGCAACAGCCAATTTTTAGCATGATTGACCTCCACTACCCGATTGTTTAACGGTTAAATGCTGGAAATGACAGCTGGATTCCCAGATTGAAGTGCCAGCTCCAGAAGTGTCCGGAGAGCGTTCCACCCGTCAGGGAAGCATCCCGGATTCGAGCAAAAGTAAGCTTAGTTGTTGCCAGAAGTGCCAGCAGGCCGTTCAATTGCCAGGAGAATTGCAGATCGGCAACCGCAGCGGGCCCGTGTACTTCGTACTGTTCCAATTTTTGGTTTCCCTGTTGGGATTCCACATGAGGAATTGTTCCCCCTCCACCCAGAGCAACGAAACAGTTCAATTGGGAAAAAGAAAACCGTTTCAAAGGAATCCCGATTTTCAGTAATAGAAAATTATAACCATGAGTCATGGAAAAGTGATTCAAAAAGAAACCGAAAGGAACCGTTTTTCCGGGCGGCAGATCCGGAACTGTACTTTCTTCCACCTTCACGGTCTGATTTCTCGGAAGATAAAGTTTGTCGTGCAGAAATTCTAACTGAAGCAAAACCGGCCGTTTTAGAATTCTAAGCCATTGGCCCATCGAGAAACCGTAGTAAAGAGGAAATTCCAGGGAGTGGGAGAGGGGATTAATCTGGCTCAGGCGGTAACCTTGATGATTCAGATAGAGGGTGATTTCAGAGGGAAAATGGTGGCTGAACCCCCCGTAGAGTTGTAAAACGGTCTGAGCTTGTCCCGGATGATAGCTTTCCCCAATCAAAAGCAGAGTAAGCACAATGAAGATGGTCCCGGGACTCTGGTTTTTAAAAGGCAACCGCTGCATGGTTGCAATTTTTTTCATTCTTCCGGAATTTAGTGAGCGGGGAGAGGGATGTCAATGGATTCGCGGCGGCAAAAGAAGAAAAAGAGAGGTCAGGGAAATTTTTTCAAATGGGGCAGGTCATTTGAGAAGGAAGGCGGAAGCCAACTGCCGGATTTCTCCCGCCTCTTCTGAGCGGCTATTCGCGCTTTAAATCAAAAATTTTCGTTAGAGAAGAATGGTTGGTAGAATATTTCCCCCGAATTGCTCGGAGCGGCGAAATTCCAGGCAATATGGGTTTCTCTGTAACCCTTTTCGGTTGACGGCATCAAAGGGGCGGAGCGTACAGGTGATTGGTAATTGGGGAAAGTAAATAACGAATCAGGTAAAACTGGCAAAATCGAGGACCGCAATCATGAAACAACCATTGACCGATATTGAGATTGCTCATAGAGCGAAGCTGAACCATATCCACGAGGTGGGGAAGAAACTGGGATTAACTCCGGACGATCTCATCCTTTACGGGGATTACAAGGCAAAGGTGAAAATGGCTTCCATTCGGCGGATTTTCAATGAAAATCGACCCGAGGGGAAGCTAATTCTGGTAAGTGCCATCACCCCCACCCCGGCCGGGGAAGGGAAGACCACCGTAAGTATCGGGTTAACCCAGGCGTTGCACCGGATTGGAAAAAATGCTACGGTGGCTTTGCGGGAGCCTTCGCTGGGACCCACCCTGGGACGCAAAGGTGGCGCCACGGGCGGGGGGTATTCGCAGGTGCTGCCCATGGAAGACATTAACCTGCATTTTACCGGCGACATGCATGCCATTACCACCGCTCACAACCTGATCTCTGCCGCGCTGGACAATTACCTGCATTTTAACAATACCAAGCGGCTCTCGGTGCGCGAGATTGTCTGGCCACGGGTAATGGACATGAATGACCGGGCGCTGCGCGATATTGTGATTGGTCTGGGCGGAAAAATTAACGGGGTGCCCCGGGAAACCGGCTTCGACATCACCGCGGCTTCCGAGGTAATGGCCATTCTGTGCCTATCGCAAAGCTATTCCGAGTTGAAAGAGCGTATTGGCAACATTCTACTGGGATTCACCGAAGACCGGGAACCGTTTCTAGCCCGGGAATTGAAAGTGGAAGGGGCGGTGGCCGCCTTGCTGAAAGACGCCCTGCAACCCAATCTGGTGCAAACCACCGAAAACGGTCCGGCCTTTGTGCACGGGGGACCTTTTGCCAACATCGCTCAGGGGACAAACAGTATTATTGCCACCAAACTGGCCCTTAAATTGTCC
>JAJRXE010000024.1 GCA_024276455.1 Calditrichota bacterium | reverse complement strand
CACCGGATTTTCACCAATCATCGCGGAATTTACTTTACCGGTGCGATTCATGAACAGGTGTCGTACAGCGCCGCTCGGGTCGGGGCACAGGAGCGGGAATCCGGGGTTGTACTCGAGCATCTCGGGTACGACCTGAATGAGGAGGAACAGCGCCAAAAGAACCGGCGTAATCAGCAGATTCTGCAAGAAGCGGTTAAAAAGGAGCCCCACAATGCCTATTTGCGCTACACCCTGGGGCAACACTATGCCATTACCGGCGAGCTGGAGAAAGCCCGGGAGGAATTTTTAATTGCTTACCAGTTAGGCCATTTAACGAAAGCCTTAAAGGCGTCTTTGTTGAATACCCTGGGAGAGGTGTATTTCAAACTGGGGGAAATGGACAATGCGCGCCGGGTGTCCCGACAATCCATTCAGCTTATTCCTCAGCAGGTGGGCGCCTACTACTTACTTTACCGGGTGGCGGAAAAACAGGGAGAATTGACCGAAGCAGCGGGTTGGTTGGAGAAATTGATTGCGAACAACCGCCTGGTAAACCAGCAGGGGAAGAAAATTGCCGCCGACGTGGTGATCGACAATGCAAAATTACAATTTACCCTGGGAATGCTTTACAAACGCATGAATCACTATTCAAAAGCGCGCGAATGTCTTCTTAACGTGGCCAAACAATTACCCAATGACGAAAAAGTACTGGGGCAATTGGCGGATTTGTATTTAAACGAGAATAATTTGTCCGAGGCAGAGAACTATTTGTTCCGCTTGTTTAATTTAAATCCTGGCAACACCCGTTATGTGGACACCCTGGGGAGAGTGCTGATTATGCAGCAAAAGTTCAACGAAGCCATCGGTTTTTACGAGGTGTTATTGAAAGTGAATCCCCAAAATTCGGATTACCGTAAACGCCTGGCAGGGCTCTATGGAAAAATTGGCAACGTGGAGAAAGCCCGGCAGTTGCTCCTGAGTATTTGAGGTGGTTCCCTTTAAGAAGACCCCCTTTCATCATCAAAAAAAAGTGTTTCAAAGAAAACCTCCCGGCCGTGTTAGAACCTTTACCGAAAAGGAAGGGCTGTATGGGATACATTAACGTATTTCTTTTCCCATTGCCGATTTTGGAAGTCCTGTTTTACCCCAACAACCTTCGAAAAAAGAGAAACCATCCTCAGCCGGTGAATATTTTAGAACAAATCTAAAGAATTTGATAAAATAAGCGAAAATACAGGAATAGAGTAGAACAGATCGCAATATTTGGAGTTTGGAGGACAGCGTTATCGCGGAGTTTGGGATGTTTCGAGGGAAGAGATTCAAACTGAAACTTGGATCGCTTGGTGAGTTGCGAAGAGGGTCTGCAAACACCGAACATCCAGAATGGGGAGAAGCCATGGAAAATGTGTTGCAAGCAATTGAGACTAAAATACAGACCATGCCGGCCATTTCACATGTAACCACGCAGCTGTTGCCGAAACTGTCGGATGAAAATTTCTCGGTGACCGAAGTGGCCCGGCTGATTGAGACCGATATTACCTTGAGTACTCGTTGTTTGCATTTGGTGAATACTTCCTATTTTGGATTGCGCTAAAAAGTCAAATCGATTCGTCAGGCGGTCACCTTTTTGGGCCGTTTGAATTTGATTTCAATCGTCCTGATCGACAGCCTGCGCAATTCTTTCTCGGTAACCCTGAAAAGCTACGAGGAAGGCGAAGAAGGATTCTGGGAACATTCTTTGCGAACCGCCATTGCCACCAAAGTAATTGCCTGGCATCTGAGTTCCGGGATTAATACCGATCTGGCTTACACGGCCGGGCTTCTGCACGACATCGGGAAGGTGATTATTGCCGAATATCTGGAAATGTTTTCGAAAGGGGATCTGCACCGGATTAAATTCAGCGAAATGGATTATCTCTTGAAGCAAGAACGAACCCTGTTGGGAACCGATCATACCCAAGTGGGCGAGAAAATGGCAAAAAAATGGAAATTCCCGGAAATTATTGTCAACGTGATTCGCTACCACCATGAACCGGCCGATGCTCCTCCGGAATATAAAAGATTGGTCAATCTGGTACATTTCGGGAATCTGATGTCGCGTATTCGGTCGGATGAGGTGGAAGAATTTAACGCCGACAGTTTTAATCACACCTTTCAGGAATCGAGTCCCCAGCTGGATGGGAAAAAAATCGTCAACTGGCTTAAAATAATCGATCAGGAGTACCAGTCAATTTTCGAAAAACTGAAATCAATTTTATCTGAATAAATGATTGATTCAAAAAGCAATGTGTAAAATCTTTTAATAAAACCAACCATTAATTGGGGTGGAAGTGAACAAAAGTTTCGGGATCGAAACTTAAAAATACCTTGAGGTTGTTTGTAAGAATTTAGGGAGGAAACAATTCGTGCCTGATGAAATAATGGGTGTCAAAGAAGTGGCTGAATATTTAAAGATCAAAGAGCAGACGGTGTACAAGCTGTTGCAACAAGGGAAACTTCCCGCTCTGAAAATAGGCGGACAATGGAAGGTGAAGAAGAGTCATCTGGACAAAATGTTTGATGAAATTCTTTCCAGTACGGTAAAAAAGCTGCACGGATGAAAATTGTCCTTTCAAACGACGAGAGCCCTTCGTCTATTTTATTTTCCCCAAAAGGTAATATGACGATGTTGCCCCCTGAGCAAAAAGCACGGAGATACGCGAATCCGTGCTATTATTTTTAACGGCAAACCCTTTTTTATCTTCCTGTCGGCAAATCCTTTCTAAATAGGTGAAATCTCCCGGATTAAATAGAAAAAAACTCCGCCATTTACCTTCCTTACAGCACCTGCGTTCACTCAACGATGGGGCATACCGGAAAATAGACCGAAAAAGTTTGTCCCGGGTACCCGATTATCTTAAGGAAAAACAAACGGATAGACCGGTCAATCAATCCGGGTAAACGGGGGAACGCGCTGAGAAAGAATTCCCTCTTTCTTTTAGCTCCTCTTCCAGGCGCACTTAAATAATTTTCCAATCGACCTTCTTAAATATTCCTCTTTGTTGGTAATATTTATTAAAAATTATTGTTTTCTGGAACATCGGTTGGATGAATTGCAGGCCCAGGGCAAACTTGCGGCGTATTTTTTAAGAAATCACCAATATCGCCGAGAAAATTAGTAGAAGCGAGAGGAAAAAGAGAGAAAGATGAAGAGAGCAAACAAACATCACCAATTTTCGGCCACAAGTCAGCAAATAAAAGAAATTAATTTAATTAATGTT
>JAJRXE010000353.1 GCA_024276455.1 Calditrichota bacterium | reverse complement strand
CCGTGGGTGGTGAGCGGATTACCACTTTATTCAAAGGATCATTACGGCCCGGGCAACATACCATTTCCTGGGATGGGACAAACCGGAACGGACAGCCGGTGGCCTCAGGGGTTTACCTGTACGAACTGCAGGTGGGAAATTCCCGGGTGGTTAAGAAGATGTTGTTGGTGAAATAGCCCTTTTATTTAAAATCAGTTTAATAAACAGCAAAGGCCGAAAAAATAAAGCCGGACTGCAGTCCGGCTTTATTTTTATTAAATTGAGATAAAATCCGGCACACGGCACTCAATGAGTCTGCCGGAATAAGTTTTCATTTACTGTTAGGTTTCGTCCCGGGCTTACCTTATTTTAAGCCCTTCAGGTTCGATTTGCCTTTCGTCCGGTCGCAGGGTCGTCACGCTGCCCCGGGTTAATCATATCTGAACCCCACTGGCTCCCTTTCCCCCATTTCTTCTTCGATTTTCGCTTCTCACCGATTCTCCGATTCCCTGTTTCCCCGATTCGCCCTTCGCCCCTCACCATCCGAAAATCCGAAGTTAGAGCGCGTTTCCCAAACGTGGAGAACTCCGCGAATCTTCCCTGCTATTTCGGCTCCAGCGTCACCACCGGCAGAATCATCTCTTCCAGCGAAATGCCCCCGTGCTGGAAGCTGTCCCGGTAGTAAGCCAGGTACTTGTGATAATTGGTCGGGTAAACGAAGTAGAAATCTTCTTTGGCGATGATGTAGTTGGTGTTGAAGTTACGCTGCGGCAGTTTGTAGTCCTTGGGATTCTTAATGTACACCGCATGCTTGGAATCCACCTTCAGGTTGCGCCCGAATTTGTAGCGCAGGTTGGTGCTGGTCTCCCGGTCGCCGATTACCTTGGCGCCTCGCAGGCTGCGAATGCTGCCGTGATCGCTGGTGACCACCACGGTTACATCCTCTTCTGCCAACTTTTTAAAGACCGCGTAGATGGCGGAGTGCTCGAACCAGGAGCGCGTAAGGGAGCGGTAAGAGGGCTCGTCCGGCGCGATTTCCTTCAGAATGGGCAGGTCCGAGCGGCTGTGCGCCAGGATGTCCACAAAGTTCACCACAATGCTGAACAAGGGCGAATTCAGGTAAGAGCTCAGGTTTTTCTCCAGATTACGGGCTTCCTCCTGATTCAGAATTTTCACGTACTGGGGTTCGGTCTTGGCCCGGTAGCCCAGCAGTCGCACCTGGTCGTACATGAGTCTGCTCTCGTAACGGTTCCGGCTGTAATCGTCGTCTTCCCCCTGGGCCCACAATTCCGGATAGCGCTTCTCAATGTCAATGGGATACAAACCGCTGAAGATGGCGTTGCGGGAAAACGGCGTGGCGGTGGGCAGAATGGAGTAATAGTAATTCTTGGTAATATTGAAATAATCGTAAAAGAAAGGCTCCAGGGTCAACCACTGGTCCATGCGCAGGCAGTCGATGACCACGAACACCACCCGTTTCCCTTCCTTCAGGTGGGGGAATACGTAATTCTTCACCACATCCACCGAGAGCTCCGGGCGTTCGTCCTTTTCGTAAATCCAGTTGTGGTAATTCTTCTCAATAAATTTTCCGAATTCCACATTACATTCCCGCCTCTGATCGTAAATAATGTCCCGCAGATGGGGCTCATTTACACCGTCCAGCTCCACATCCCAGCCGGTCAGTTTCAGGTAGATATCGATCCAGTCCTCCCAGTCCAGCGGTTCCATCAGCCGCAGGGCAATCTGGTTGAGTTCCTGCGAGTAGCTGCGGGTAATTTTTTGCTGCGAAATGTCGCGGGATTCCAGAAATTTCTTGCAGGCCATTAAAATCTGGCTGGGATTTACCGGTTTGGTGAGGTAATCGTCAATTTTAGCCCCGATGGCTTCCTCCATCAGGCTCTCTTCTTCATTCTTGGTAATCATGATTACCGGCAATCCCGGCCGCAGATCCTTGATTTCATTCAAAGTGGTGAGACCATCCTTGCCGGGCATCATTTCGTCCAGCAACACCAGGTTGAAATTTTTCTCCCGAATGAGCGCCAGAGCATCGTCGGCATTGGTGGCCGTTTCCACTTCGTAGCCGCGTTCGGTCAGGAAAAGAATGTGAGGGCGCAAAAATTCGATCTCGTCGTCCACCCACAGTATTTTTTTACTACTCATGTTTTTATTTTCCTTCTGTTTTTCCTTCTAATTTGAAAATAAACATCGCTCATCGCAATTAATGGTTTTATTCATTGCCGCTTTTTTAGTTCCTTGGTTGACCGGACGAGCGCCTCTATGCCGTTGATGAGTTTAGAGGTTCGTCAGACGCTGCTTTATTCCGGTATCGTTTATTATGATCGGCTAAGGGTGGGGGTGGTTTAATGTTCTTTGTGTGGTGAAGGGAGGGAAAACAATTGTTTACCACTGTTTTTCAGCGGAGAGACGAGACGGATCAACCGCAAACGAACCGTGCCCTTCGTGTAAACGGTAACCATTGCGCTACACCCTGCAAACCTAAAGGTTGCGAATCGTTATTGAACGGAGAGATCCGAAAATGGAAAAGCGCAGTCAAATTTCTGTTTTTATTGCTTCACATTGCAGCAGAAATGGTTAAACTCGCCGATTTTTTCAAAGGTTTCCGTGAATATGAGTGCACGATGTGTTAAATTAAGGGGGTGAACGCAAACTCGGACATCACGGCGCGGCGTTTGATGCAGATACGGAATGCCGGCGCCTTTGCCATGGGGAACCTGGCGCTGATGGTGCAGGTGGTGTGGATGCGCCAGGTGCTGGACGTATTTGCCGGCAACGAGCTGGTGCTGGGCCTTGCGCTGGGCCTGTGGTTAGCCGGTACCTCATTGGGGGCTTTGCTGTTACCCATACCGTTACGGCGCTGGCGTAAACTTCATTGGATTCCGCTGCTGCTTTTCCCGGTGGTAACGGCCAACTTTTTGCTAATCAAGTGGATCCCGCACATTTTTTCCCTGGTTCCGGGAGCGCTTCCTCCTTTTAACATCCTCCTGTTAATTTTGGCTCTGGTTTTTCTGCCGGCCGCCTTTCTGGAGGGCAGCTGTTTCCCCTTTCTGGTAGATATGCTTCCGGGCACTTCCGGTGCGACTTCGGGTCGAATCAATCGGGTGTACCTGTGGGAGAGTGTGGGATCGTTCTTTGCCGGGGCGATTTTGCATTTCCTTTTCTTTAAAATCTGGGGAAGCATTGCGGCACTGGGATTTGCTCTGCTGTTGTTTTACCTGTTTCTTTTCCCACTCTATGCCGGACGAGGAAACGCCCTCCGGAGTGGCTGGATGCTAACGGTTCTGGCAATTTATGCGTTACTGGGCTTTGCCTTGCTGTTCTGGGGTCCCCCGATTTCTTTTGCCCTGGAGAGTCGGCTGGTACAGCCGTACCGTCTGGTGGATTCCCGCGATACGCCTTACGGTAATCTGAAAATTCTTCAATTGGGCGAACAAATGGTGGTAAGATACCAGGGGACGGTTTATTACAGTTCGCCCGATCCGTTCACAGCGGAGCAACATATCTTACTGCCGCTGTTGACGCATCCGCACCCCCGAAAGGTGCTGGTGCTGGCCGGTAATCTGACTGACTACCTGCCGTACCTGAAAGGATTTCCCTCGGTAAAAGAGATTGTTTTTGTCGATCTCGATCCGATCCTGGTGAAACGGCAGCGGAAGGCGGTGGCGGAACGTTCCCCGGCCTCCCGCTGGCAGTTGCGCTTCCACAGCGACGATCCGCGGCGTTTTTTAGTCACCGACACTACCCGCTACGATCTGATTGCTCTTTTCCAACCGGAACCGGCCACCTTGAACCTCAATCGGTTTTACACCCGGGAATTTTATTCCCTGGTAAAGCTGCGCTTGCAGCCGGAAGGCCTTTTTGTGTTTCCCCTGCGTTCTTCGGAAAATTTTGTGAATCAATCCCTGGCCCGTTATTTCAATCTTCTCGAAGAAACCCTTCGTCAGGTGTTCCCCCACACGTTTTTAACGCCGGGGAGTAGCTGCATGGTGTTGGCCAGTGCGGGAAATTATTTTACCGATTTGCCCGGCCGCTGGATTGCCCGTCTGGATTCTCTGGGGCTACGCCCTGTTTATCTGAATCCCACCTACCTGCAGTTTGAATATTCGGCGGAGCGTCAGGCCACGTTTCAGGCGGCGTTGCGGCAGGCCGGAAGCCCGGGAATTAACAGCGATTTTAATGTGCAGGGCTACCTGTACCATTTCCTGGCCTGGGGAGGACTCACCAGCCGCCACCTTCCCCCTTTGTTTCAATTCCTTCGCCAGGGGCGGCTGCTGTTTGCCTTGCTTTTCCTGCTTCTGGGCATCATGGTTCGGTTTTGGATTTGCCGCCAGGTAACGGCTAGAGTGCTGGGAATGGTTTTGCTGGTCGGCTTTCTTTCCCTTTCTCTGGAAATCGTCTTTTTAATGGAATATCAGGTTCTTTTTGGTTCCGTGTACTCGGGAATTGCGCTGGTGTTCGGAGGATTTATGCTGGGATTGG
>JAJRXE010000352.1 GCA_024276455.1 Calditrichota bacterium | reverse complement strand
TCACCCCCTTTTTGCGGAGGTAACGGGCTAACCGGTTCGCCCGACGGTTCAATTCCCGATAACTCATCTCCGTTTCGCCGTCGATGACGGCTACCGCCTCCGGATAGCGGGCTGCCGTTTCTTCAAAAATCTGGTGGAGGCATTTTTCCGGTGAATATTGAATGTCGTAACGGTTCCAGCCAAACAGCACCTGTTTTTTCTCTTCTTCCGGCAAAATTTCCAGTTCACACACCGGACGTTCCGGACTCTGCACAATGCTTTCCAGCAGTACCTGGTAATGGTCGAGCATGCGTTCTATGGTGTCCCGATTGAACAGATCCAGATCGTACTCGATGCCAACCGCCAACCCTCCCTCCGGATGTTCCGCAATGGAAAGGGTTAGATCGAACTTGGCCGTTTTACTTTCAATTTCCACGGGACTCAACGTTAAGCCGGGAAGCTGCAAACCGGAACCAGGCAGATTCTGGTACACAAACATTACTTGAAAAAGCGGGGTGTGACTCATGTCCCGCTCGGGTGAAATTTCTTCCACCAGCATTTCGAAAGGAAGATCCTGGTGAGAAAACGCTCCCAGCACCACCTCGCGGACGTGTTCCAGTAAGCGGGTAAAGCTCCAATTTTCTTCAAAATTGGCGCGCAACACCAGGGTGTTGACAAAAAACCCGATGAGCGGTTCAATTTCCTCCCGATTCCGATTGGCAATCGGTGTGCCTACTGTCATATCATTTTGCCCGGAATACCGATAGAGCATCACGTAAAAAGCGGCCAGCAGGGTCATAAATGGGGTTACTCCCAACCGCTGGGACAATTCATTCAACGATTTGAGTAGCCGGGCGGGGTAAATTCGTCGCACCAGATCGCCGCGAAAAGTGCGCTTGGCCGGACGCGGTCGATCGGTCGGCAATTCCAATACCGGCGGATTCTCACCGAGCACCTTTTTCCAGTATTCCACCTGTTTTTGACGATTCTCCCCCTGCAACCATTTGCGCTGCCACTGAGCGAAATCGACATACTGGATGGTCAGTTCCGGCAGTTGAGGGTCCCGTTTTTCCAGCAAGGCAGAGTACAATTCGGAGAATTCCTGCACAAACACCCCCACAGACCAGCCGTCGGACACAATGTGGTGCATGACCAGGGCAAGAACGTGCTCTTCCTCGGACAGTTTAAAAAGCGCCACCCGAATCAGGGGCCCGGTAGCCAGATTGAAAACGGTTCGAGAGAGTTCGGCAATTTCCTCTTTTAGTCTCACCTCCCGTTCCGCTTGCGGGACAGCGGTCAAATCAACAATCTGCAAAGGTAAACGGACCTCTTTCGAGACCACCTGCATGGGCGTATCGTGGACAGTGGTGAAGGTGGTCCGTAAAATTTCGTGACGCCGAACAATTTCTTCCAGACTTTTTTGAAGGGCCGAAACATGGAGGCGCCCCTTCAATCGCACGGCAGCAGGAATATTGTAAGCCGTGCTTCCGGGCGAGAGCTGATCCAGAAACCACAGTCGCCGCTGCGCAAACGAAAGCGGGAAAGCGTTGAACGCACTCCCTTTTTTCTTTAACTGCAATTCCAGCAGTTTTCTTTTTTCGGGGGAAAGCGATGCCAGTAATTTGTTCAGATCAGTCATTTTCCCTCTCTTCGTCATTTAAGGATTCTAACTCACCCGACAACAAAGCTTTTACTTCTTCATCGCTCAACTGACTGAGTTGATCGATCAATTCATTCAAATCCTGCTGCCCTCGTTCCACACGCTCAATCTTCTCCTTCTCTCCCAACCCGTCGCCTGTTTGCTGTAACTCTTCAATTTTTGCCGCCATCTCCGCAATAGTCGGCGATTCGAATATTTGCCGCAAAGGCATTTCCACCTGAAAGGTTTTCTTGATCCGGGAAATAAACTGAGTGGCCAGCAAACTGTGCCCGCCCAGCTCGAAGAAGTTGTCGAAAACCCCCACTTTTTGCAAATTCAACAAATCGCTCACAATGGCGGCCAATTTTTCTTCGACCGGACTGCGCGGTGGCACATATTCGCTCTCGATGTCACGATGTTGATCCGGTGCCGGCAACGCGTTGCGATCGACTTTCCCGCTGGGCGTTAAGGGCATTTTTTCCAGGTGCACCAGAATGGCCGGAATCATGTAATCGGGCAACTGATTTTTCAAGAACGCTTTCAGTTCACTGCTGACTAACGGTTCTCCGTCTTCAGTCACGTAATACCCTACCAGCAGCTGATGACCGGGTTTATCTTCCCGCACCAGGGCTGCCGCATCGCGAATTTTAGCATGCCGGGTCATCACCGCCTCTATTTCGCCCAGCTCAATCCGGAAACCACGCAGTTTAACCTGATGGTCGATGCGGCCCAGGAATTCCAGGTTGCCATCCGGGCGCCAACGCACCAGGTCTCCGCTGCGATACATGCGGGCTCCCGGTTCCTCGCTAAAGGGATTGGCAACGAAACGTTCCGCCGTTAAATCAGCGCGATTCAGGTACCCCCGTGCCAGTCCCACTCCGGCAATACACAGTTCCCCCGGTACGCCTACCGCCACTGGCATCAGGTTTTCGTCCACCACGTACAACTGGAAATTGTCAATTGGTTTCCCAATCGGGGGTTCAATCGGTACCCGGGGATCGGTTTCGTACATGGAGGCGCAAACGGTGGTTTCTGTCGGACCGTAGGCATTCACAAACTGGCGTTCTTTTCCCCAACGCTGCACCAGGTCACGGGTGCACTTCTCGCCCGCCGTAACCAGTGTTTTCAAATCGGGGAGCGGCTCTTCCGGCATCACTGCCAGCACCGACGGCGGCAACGTAATGGTTGTAATTTTCTGCTCTTTTAACACCGCATGCAATCCCTGCCCGGTAATTAGGTCTTCCTGGTCGGTAAAAACCAGGGTGGCGCCGTTTAACAACGCCATGACGGTTTCCCAGACCGAGGCATCAAAACTCAGCGGTGAAAATTGCAGAATGCGGCTCTGCCGTCCGATGTTGAATGCCCTCTGCTGAACCTGGAACAGATTGCACAGCCCCCGATGGGCTAACAGAGTGCCTTTGGGTAAACCGGTTGAACCGGACGTGTAAATAACGTAAGCCATATTTTCGCTTTGCAGCGGCAAATTCAGATTACCAGAGGGTTGTCTTTCGATAATCTCGCGATCTTGATCCAGCAGAATCGGTTCAGCACCGTTTAAGGGCAACACCTGAGCCAGTTTCCGGTTGGTAATGAGCAGCTTTAAACCGGAATCCTCAATCATGTACGCAATGCGCTCTTTCGGATAGGTCGGATCGAGGTTTAAAAATCCGCCGCCCGCTTTCAGGATGCCCAGCACTGCCACCGCAACTTCCACCGAGCGTGGCAAACTGATTCCCACGATCTGGTCGCTTTGCAGGCCCCGCTCTTTCAAATAATAGGCCAATTGGTTCGCTTTTTGGTTCAACTCGGCGTACGTCAATACCTGATCTTTGTACTGCACCGCCGGTTGGTTGGGAATCTCTTCCGCCAATTTTTCAAACAATGCGTGCACGGTGGTATCGGCCGGGTAAGGACGGGCGGTGTGGTTCCACTCCCGGAACAACCATTTCTTTTCCTGACTGGTCAGGTAATCCAGGTAGTCAATTTTTTGAGTGGGATTTTCCACCGCCTGACGCAACATATTCTCAAAATGCTCCATCATGCGCCGGATGGTCGCCTCTTCAAACAGATCGGTATTGTATTCCCAGAAACAGGCAATTCCTTCTTCCGTTTCGGCGGTGTAAAGAGTCAAATCGTATTTGGAAGTCGGGTTTTCCGGTTGAACGGGTTCAAAGGTCATCCCTTTCAGTTGAATCCGCTCGGTGGGGGCATTCTGCAAAATAAAGGCCACCTGGAAAATAGGCGAATGGCTCATGTCCCGGTCAGGTTGAAGCACTTCCACCATTTTTTCGAAGGGTAAATCCTGATGAGAATATGCTTTTAAGGTATTTTCCCGCACCTGTTTCAGCAGACCTTTGAAATCCAGATCGTGTTCAAACTCCGCTTTGAAAACCAGCGTATTCACAAAAAATCCAATCAAATTCTCGATTTCGCTGCGATTTCGGTTGGCGATGGGAGATCCCACCAGAATTTTCTGCTGGCGAGTGTAGCGGTGCAGCAGGGCCTGAAAGGCTGCCAGCAAGGTCATAAAGAGGGTTGCATTTTGTTTGCGGGTAAAATCAACAATTTTCCGGGACAAATCGGCCGGTAAATCATACCGCAAAGAGCGTCCGTTAAAGGTTTGCATGGCCGGACGGGGATGGTCGGTGGGCAGTTCCAGAACGGGCGGATTCTCGCCAAGATATTCCCGCCAGAACCGCAAATGCTCTTCCAACACCTGATCCTTCAACCATTCTTGTTGCCAGACGGCGAAATCGGCATATTGAATGGGCAGGGGAGGCAGCGGAGACGGTTTACCGGTACTAAAGGCGTTGTAAAGGGCGGCCATTTCCCGGATTAAAATTCCCATCGACCAACCATCGGTGATGATATGGTGCAGGTTGAAGAAAATCAGATGGTCGTCTTCCCGCAATTTAACCAGATGAATACGGAACAGGGGGCCTTTTTCCAGATCAAACGGCTTCAAGGCATCTTCCCGCATTAATTCTTGCGCTCTGGCGAGAGCCTCTTTCTCGGAGAGATGGCTGAAGTCGATTGAATTTAAATCAAAATCGATTCGCGGATGCACCACCTGAACCGGGCGTCCTTCCCGGTTCTGGAAAGTAGTGCGCAGTATTTCGTGACGATTCACAATTTCGGTTAGAGCCTTCTTCAGTACGTCTATTTGCAAATTACCGTGCAGACGAACTGCCGAAGGGATGTTGTAATTGGCCGACCCCGGAGCCAGTTGATCCAGAAACCACAAACGCTGTTGAGAGAACGAAAGTGGCAAATCGCCTTTCCGGGGCACGGGTTTGATTGGGGGAGCTTGCAACCCGCTTTCAGCGCTCTTCAACGCCTCAATGTGCTGCGCTAAATCGGCTAACACAGGCGTTTCGAACAATTGTCGCAAGGGGAGCTCCACCCCAAAGGCGTCGCGAATGCGTGAAACCACCTGGGTTGCCAACAACGAATGTCCACCCAGATCGAAAAATTGTCGAAGACCCCCACTTCCTTAATTTTGAGGACATCCTGCCAGATGGTTGCTAACAGCTCTTCGGCGGCATTGCGGGGCGGCACTTTCTGCGCTCCGCTTAAATCGGATTCCTGAGGCGGCGGCAACATGCGGCGAAATACTTTTCCGCTGGCCGTTAAAGGAAACTGTTCCAGAAACACATAGGCCGAGGGGATCATGTACTCCGGCAGATGCTGACGGAGAAAATCGCGTAATTCTTGTCGATCCAGCCCTGCGCCCTCCCGGGGAATACAATATGCCGCCAGATACGGTTTCCCGGGTTGGTCTTCGCGTAAAATCACTAGGGCGTCTTTCAGATCCGGATGCAACCGCAGGCTGTTCTCAATCTCTCCCAACTCGATTCGAAAGCCCCGCAACTTAACCTGATGGTCGATGCGGCCTAAAAATTCGATCTGACCATCGGGCTGCCAGCGCACCAGGTCTCCGGTTTTGTACATGCGTGCTCCCGGCTCGCTGGAAAACGGATCCGGGATGAAGGCCTGAGCGGTTAAGTCCGCGCGGTTCAAGTAACCGCGGGCCAAATCTTCACCACTGACATGCAATTCTCCCGGTGCCCCAATGGGAACTGGCTGCAAATTTTTGTTCAGGACATAAAATCTCGTGTTGGCAAGGGCGCGGCCAATTGTTGGACGGGGAACATTCCCCTGAATTCTGGTAATGGACGCATCCACCGTGCATTCCGTTGGCCCGTACATATTAAAAAAGGTGATTCGCTCCTGCTCCTGAATCGTCTGCCACATGAGTTCATCTAAGGCTTCGCCACCGGTGGTAAATGCCCGCGGCCACTCCCTCTCCTGCTTCAAGAACCCTGCCTCCAGCAGCAATTTAAGCTGGGAAGGAACGCTGTCGGCCAATTCAATTTCATTCCGTTCAAAGAATTCAATCAGGGCCGCTCCGTCGGCACGGACGTCTTCCGGAAGCAGAACCAGGGTGTGACCATGCACCATCATAATGATGCGTTGCATGGAGGCGTCGAAAATTAAAGGGGAATTGAGACTGATTCTCGCCTGTTTTAAGCCGAGCGGTTCATAAATAAAATGCTTTAAATTTGCGGCCAGATTTAATACCGAACGATGCTGAATCATGACGCCTTTCGGCTTCCCGGTGGAACCCGAGGTGTAAATGATGTAGGCCAGGTTCTCGGGCAATACCGATACGGACGGATTCCGGATCGATTCCTTTCGGTAAGGATGGGTTTCGTCGTCCAATACAACTAACTCAACCGGTAGCCCCTCTAATTTGGGAACGTTTGCCTTAATGGTTAACAGGTACCGCATGCCGGTGTCTTCAATGCTGAAAAGCAACCGTTCCCGGGGGTAATCCGGCGAGAGGGGGACGTAAGCGCCGCCGGCTTTCAGGATTCCCATTAATCCGACAATCATTTCCAGCGACCGATCCAAACAAATTCCCACACACTGTTCCGGCTGTACTCCCTGGCGAATTAAATAATGAGCCACCCGATTGGAAGCCTCATTTAATTCCCGGAAGGTTAAACTATTCCCCTGAAAAACAACCGCTACTTGTTCGGGAGTTTCTTCCACAGTTTCTTCGAATTTACCGTGAATGGTTTTCTCCCTGTCAAACGGGATTTGCTGGTCATTCCATTGGTAAAGGACTTTCTCTCGCTGCGAATCGCTTAAGAGCGGAATCTCTTTCACCGGAGAGGCGGCTTTCCGGGCCATGAAGTTCAATATGGCCATCAAATGCTCAATGAGCAGTACAACCTGCTCCTCATCCACCAGGGCATTTTCGTACGCCACCCGCAGAGACAGCACGTTTTTAAAGGCTACAATAAGCGAAAGGGGGTAGTTGCTTTTCTCGAAGGAGTGAAAATCCGAGAAACGGATGCTCGCCTGCACGCGTTGCATTGCAGAATCAACCGGGTAATTCTCGAAAACCACAATGGTTTCGAACAAAGGCAGGTCACGCGGCAAATCGAGCCACCTCTGAATTTCCACCAACGGGGTGTATTCCACATCCCGGGTTGTTGCCGCCTGCTTTTGCAGCTCCTGCAACAACTCCAGGATTGTTTGCTCCTTACTCAGGTTTACCCGAACCGGCAGGGTGTTAATGAACATTCCCACCATGTTTTCCACCCCGCTCAATTGGGGCGGCCGGCCCGAAACGGTTGCTCCGAATACCACGTCATCCTGATTCAAATAATGCGAAAGCAGAATTCCCCAGGCCGCTTGCATGACCGTATTGACGGTAACCTGACTCCGGCGGGCCAGATTTTGCAGTTGATCCGACAGCTCGGCGGAAAGCTCCACAATCTTATGACGACGCACATCCTTGGCCGGATCGCGATCTTTCGCATGAATAAAAGGGAGCGGCTGAGGAGTAAAGTCTTGCAATAATTCCTGCCAATATTCTTTCGCTTTATTCAAATCTTGTTTTTGCAACCAATTGATGTAATCGCGATAAGGCCGAACCGGTGGCAATTGAATAGGCTGTTCGTTAATCAACGATTCGTAAACCAGGAATACTTCCCTTAAAATAATTGGCATCGACCACCCATCGGCCAGCAGGTGATGGAAAGACCAAATAAATTGGTACAAATCGTCCTGGAGACGAATTAAATGGTAGCGCAACAGCGGTGCCTTGGCCAGATTAAATCCTTTTTTCCGGTCTTCCCGAACATACTGTTCCAGCTGCTTTTCCTGTTCTTCGGGAGTCAGGTGACGCCAATCGTGCTGAATAATATCGATGGGAACATCCCGCTGAACAACCTGAAGCATTTTGTCTACTTTTTTCCAGACAAAAGTGGTACGCAGGGCCGGATGACGATCGACAACTGTTTGCCAGGCTTGCTTAAAAGCCGCCAGATCAATTTTCCCGTGCAACTTCACGGAAAGTTGCTCAAAATAAGTGGCCGCTTCCGGATTGTAAACGTAATGGAACAACATCCCCTGTTGTAAAGGCGAAAGGGGGTAAATCGCTTCAATGTTCTTCTTTTTCGATTTGGTTGCCATCGATCGTTACATCCCCTCGTAATTGAATGAGAAATGATTTTGAATGATTATATTAATACAAATATTTTGATTTTATTTCAACATTTACTTTTTTCAAACAATTTCAATTCCGCTCTCTATGCTCCCCCCAAAATCATTTTTAAAATTTTTATTCTCTTGAAAATTCACAATGTTAAAGATACTAAAAAATTTGCCCTGATTATTGATCTCATACAGAAATTTTGAATTTTTAAATTTAAATACTTTATTCAACATCCATTGTTTTCTCGCTAAAAATTAAGTCCTCTGTAATCTCCTATTCCAATTCTTCAAACAGAGCATCGAGATCTTCATCGTCAATTCCGGCCTCCTTAAAATCCGAAGCGGTGTAACCACCGGCGTCTGGAGATAAACAATGCTTAATAATTTCTCGTAATTCTTCCATAAAAAATTCGCCAAACTGTT
>JAJRXE010000351.1 GCA_024276455.1 Calditrichota bacterium | reverse complement strand
TCGGGATGCTGGGCGCTCTCTTCGTACAGGTACACCGGGATGCCCAGTTCTTCGCCCACTCGGCGAGCCACTTCTTTGGAAATCTCCACGCACTCCTCCATGGTCACCCCTTCCACCGGCACAAAGGGACACACGTCCGTGGCGCCCATGCGGGGATGAGCCCCCTTGTGTTTCCGCATGTCAATCAGTTCCGCCGCCTTCTGGATGGCCCGAAAGGCCGCTTCTTTCACCGCCTCGGGAGTTCCGATAAAGGTAACCACGGTCCGATTCACATCCGCCCCCATCTCCACGCTCAGTAACCGGGTACCCGGTACGGAGGTAATGGCTTTGGTGATTTCGTCGATGACGGCTTTATTTCGTCCTTCCGAAAAATTCGGTACGCACTCCACAATCCGTTCTGCCATGCTGGACTCCTTTAATAATGTTTGAACCATCCTTTTATCCGAAAAATGCTCGCAAAGATGCGGCGTCGCAAAGAATGAACCCGGTTGCAAAAATTGATTTCATCTCTGGGAGGTTGTTTTCCGGATGATCAGGGACTTTTTTTCTCGCTTGTGCCATATCTTCACCGGGCGATTTCTGTTTTTGCATCTTCACGGTTTAATTATTCAAACCAGTCAGTAAAACAAGGCGTTAATTTAAGTGAAATACCAGAGGTGAGAAAAGAAATAAAAAATTTTTAGACCAGGTCGGGAGCGGTTACCCCGCGGTGGAATTGGCAAAAAGGAACGCCTTCACTCCATATCAATGGATTTAATGAATTTCTCCAGGATCCGGGCGGCTTTTTCCAGTTCCTCTGGAAAATCGCCTCCCCCATGTTTAAGGTTGAAAATCAGCCGGTTGTTTTTCTCATCAATATTACAAGACCAATTAATCATGTAATCGAACACGCCGGATTCCCGGATCAGGCGTAATGCTTCTTGCGGATCAATATGTTTGAGATTGAACACTTTAATCATCATTTAGTCCTCTTTCAATGTCCCGGGTAAAAAGGAATCGCAACATCGTTCAGTTACCAGGAAAATGGTTTCATTAAACTTTATTCAAATATAAGCAAAAATAATGGGAATCCGAAATTCGAATTTCGAAATTTAAGCGTTTCGGTGATTTTTTAAAGAATCTTGCAGCTGGAAAGCCTGTGGCTACCTCCGGAAATCTCAAATTTCGAAGAAGATGTAAGTGCCCGACACTTGTATCCTAAGAAAGGCCGTAAACGGCCTGTAACATGTACGGGGGAATTTCGTTTCCCTGGCTTGAAAGCCAGGGATAAGCTCAATCGTCCCTCAAGTTAAAAATTTCCCCGTTTACGGCTTTCCGACCTTAGAATACAAAAATCCCCAAAAACTCCTTCCGGGACAAGTTTTCCACAGGACGCTGTGCGTAAGTTACGATCGCTTACCGCAGAGAGCGCAAAGTAAATTCAAAGAACTCCGAGTAATTTTAAAAAATCCAATCCCAGTTTCAAGTTTCGAGTTTCCAGTTTCACTATCTTAGCTGCATGATTTGATTGAGCTGCTGCGGGTCCACTTTGAGTAACCCAATGGGCACCAGCCGCGGAGTGAGGATGCGCCAGTTCTGGTTCTGCTGGAAAATTTCCCGGAACATCGGTAGCGCTGTCTTCAGTTTGCCCATGTTAACCAGCGAAACGGCGTGCCAGTATTTCATTTCCAGATTCTGCGGTTCCATCTTTTCGGCGGTGCTGTACTCTTTCAGGGCGGTTTCGGTGTCGCCTTTCTCCACTGCCAGGTCACCGGCGTTCATGTGCTCGTACGCCCGGAACACGTGCAGCAGCCGTTTGAGTTCCTTGACCGGTTCGGG
>JAJRXE010000350.1 GCA_024276455.1 Calditrichota bacterium | reverse complement strand
GGTCAATGGTAAAAATCTGCTGGTCGCGCAGGTCGAGGCGCTTTTCCAGCAACTGCGGGGTAAGCTTAAACCGAATTTGCTGGGCTTCCTTCTCCACCTTTTTGGGAAATTGCAGGGGTAGTTCAAATCCCTTGGCCACACTGGCAATATCCACTCCCGGTTCGTCCGGGTAACCCAGTATTTCAATGATTCGGCCTTCCGGGTTCAGGGCGGCGGAATCCCATTTGACAAACTCGACCACCACTTTCTGTCCGTTTTTGGCTCCCAGATCGTTCTTGGGAAGGATGTAAAAATCGCGGTAAACTTTGGGGTTGTCCGGTACCACAAAGCCGTAGTATTCGCTGCGGTGGTAGGTGCCCACAAAAGTTTTGTGAGCCCGCTCCAGAACACGGGTAACCTGCCCTTCCTTTTTTATGCCGCGGGAGACAGCAAACAATTGAACTTCCACCAGATCGCCGTCCAGAGCGGTGTTGAGGTGCTGGGCGGGAATAAAGATTTCTTCCCCGGTGAGTTCCACTTCCACGAAACCGAAGCCTTTTTTAGTGAGCATTAAGCGGCCCCGCACTTTTTTTAAAGTAGAAGGCAGGGTGTAACGCCGCCCTTTAAGTTTCACAATTTTGCCCTGCCGCTTCAGTTCCTGGAGAGCCTCGCGAAACAGGTGGTAACTGTCCTTGTGGACGTTTAACGCCCGCGAAATTTCTTTCGTGGTGTAACTGCGCCCCCGGTGCTTACGGAGGAATTTCAGAATAGCCTCTACAAAATGTTGAGGGGATTCCGGAGCTTCGCTGCGGGGCGCTTTTTTCTTTTTACTTTTTTTCTCTTTCATTTCTCTGCTTTCACAATTCGTTCGATGTTCTGATAATCTGTGTAAAACTGAATATCTGTAAATTTTTGTTGAGTTAACAATTGAAAAATTTTTTCCTGCTGCCGGAAGCCGATTTCCAGAAACAGAAGCCCGCCCGGATAAAGCAACCGGTAGGCACGGGGAAGGAAAGCGCGGTAGAATTCCAGACCGGTTTCTCCGGCGAAAAGCGCCTCCCGGGGCTCGAAATCTTTTACCTGGGGATGCAGAAGGTCTTCTTCCTGGCGACCCACATAGGGCGGGTTGGACACAATGAGGTGAAACGGTTCCCATTGTTCGGGAGTCATTTCCAGGGCGTCCTGCTGGACGAATTCCACCGTCTCCACTCCCAACCGCCGGGCGTTTTCCCGGGCAACCGCAATGGCCGCCGGACTAATGTCCACGGCAACGATCTGGCTACGGGGAAGAAAGTGTCCCAGGCTCAGGGCAATGCAGCCGCTGCCGCTGCCCACATCCAAAATGCGCGGAGCCTCCCAGGCCTGTGCCTGCAGGGCCTCCAGCACTTTCTCCACCAGCAATTCGGTTTCCGGACGGGGAATGAGTACCTGCGGAGTCACCCGAAACTTCAATCCCATGAACTCAGCCTCGCCCGTAATGTACTGAACCGGTTCGTGCCGGGCGCGTCGTTTTACGTAACTGCGGAAAATTTCCAGCTCTTTGCCGGTGAGAATGCGTTCGAACTGCAGGTACAGATCGATGCGCCGACACTGCAGCACCTGGGCCAGCAATAGTTCGGCGCTTAAGCGCGGCTCGGGAACGGATTTTTGCTGAAAAAATTCCGTTGTCCAATCTAAGATTCTCTTGATGGTCCAGAGTTCCTGCATGGGATTTGGGTAAGGTTGTCTGCGTGTCGATGGCGTATTCAGGGTTTTCCCTGGTTCGGATTTTTTAGATCGTGCATTTCCACAGCTCTTTCGGGAAAAAACCGGACAATTTTTAAAATCGTCCCAGGCATCAGGACGACTGGGTTTCAATTTGCAACTGCTCGCTGCGATCGGCCATGAGCAGTTCGTCGATTAAGAGGTCCAGATCGCCGTCTAAAATTTCGTTTAACCGATACAGGGTTAAATTGATGCGGTGGTCGGTAACCCGTCCCTGCGGGAAGTTGTAGGTGCGAATCTTCTCGCTGCGGTCGCCGGAACGGATCATGGAGCGCCGCTGGTTTGTCAGAACTTCTTTCTGTTTGCGCATCTCGTGATCGTACAAACGGGCCATCAGCACTTTCATGGCTTTCGCTTTGTTCTTGTACTGCGATTTTTCGTCCTGGCAGGTGGCCGTAATTCCGGTTGGCAAATGGACGATCCGTACGGCCGAATCGGTGGTGTTCACGTGCTGACCACCGTGCCCGGATGCCCGGAATACGTCAATCCGCAGGTCGTTGGGATTGATGTCGATTTCCACTTCCTCCACTTCCGGCAGAACCACCACCGAAGCGGCCGAAGTGTGGATGCGCCCCTGGGTTTCCGTTTCCGGAACCCGCTGTACCCGGTGCACCCCGCTTTCGAACTTCAATCGCCCGTACACATTCTTCCCGCTAATGGAAAAAATAATTTCTTTGAAGCCGCCCCGCTCGGAGTAGCTGGCGCTCAGCACCTCGGTTTTCCAGCCCTTTTTTTCGCAGTATTTCTGGTACATTCGGAATAAATCGCCCGCAAAAATGCCGGCCTCGTCGCCACCGGTGCCCGCTCGAATCTCCATGACCACGTTTTTGCTGTCGTTGGGGTCCGGGGGCACCAGCATCATTTGAATCTCTTTCTCCAGTTTTTCGGCTTTCTGCTCCAGTTCTTCCAGTTCCTCGCTGGCCATATCTTTTAATTCTTCGTCATTTTCCTCGGCAATCAGGGTACGGGTGTCTTCAATTTCCTGCAGAATCTTGCGGTAAGAGGTGGCTTTCTTAACAATTTCCTCCAGCGAGGCATATTCTTTGGCCAATTGGGCGTACTTCTCATGGTCGGAAGCCACTTCCGGCTTCCCCATTTCCGTTGCAATTTCCCGGTAACGCTGTTCAATCTTGTCCAGTTTTTCTAATAGCATGATTTCTACGATTCTATTTTATTTGTTAGCCCTTTTCTCTTTTAGGACGCCGCTTCGCTCACAGCGGTTTC
This sequence comes from Calditrichota bacterium, assembly GCA_024276455.1. Taxonomy (GTDB): domain Bacteria; phylum Calditrichota; class Calditrichia; order RBG-13-44-9; family RBG-13-44-9; genus JAJRXE01. The sequence goes on along the minus strand of JAJRXE010000350.1, from coordinate 7,506 downwards.
CGGTTGCTGACTTTCCGGGAGTAGTTCCTCGTACGATTCGCCCCGGGCGGCTTTCAGAGCAATGATGGCAACTTCCAGCATTCGGTCGTCAGGTTCCTGGGTCGTAATGCGCTGCAACCACAGTCCCGGGGCAATCAGAGCTTTCACAATCGGATGATCGGGCTTTTTCGCCGAGGCTTTAATCGCTTCGTAGGAGAGCCCACCCACAATGGGAATCAGCGGTAGATGGGTGGCCAGGCGAATCAGCAGCGAAATTTTTCCGTACCAGAGCAATACCAGCGAGTCGAGCACGCTGAAAAATAGCAGGCTGATTAACATGACCATGACCAGAAAGCTGGTGCCGCAGCGGGGATGCAGGGTGGTAAAACGCCGAGCATTTTCCACCGTCACCGGTTCCCCCGACTCAAAGGCGTAAACGGTTTTGTGTTCGGCGCCGTGGTAACGAAACAGGCGTTTCACGTCTTTCATGAGCGAAATAGCCCAGATGTAACCTACAAACAGGGCAATGCGAATAGTACCTGCTACCAGATTGAAGGCAAAGGCCTCCCGCTCGATATTGAAGAGCTTGGTGGTGGCAAACAGGGGAAAGGCGAAAAACAGGGCGATTCCTACCAGCAGCGCCACGCTCACCGTCCCAACCGCCGAAAGGGTACTCATTCCCGCTTCCTCCGGGTTGCGGGCTTTCTTCTTTTTCTTTCCCTTTTGCTCATTTTTCTCTTGTTCCCGGGCTTCCGCATCTTTCATGGCCACGTCGGCCGAGTAGTTCAGGTGTTTGATGCCCAGAATCATTACTTCAATCAGGGTGATGGCGCCGCGCACAATGGGAATGTTCAGCCATTTGTGGCGTTGAATCAGCGACTGGTAATCCTGAATTTTTATTTCAATCTGCCCGTTTGCCCGCCGCACGGCGGTGGCAATTCGGTCGGGAGAGCGCATCATCACGCCTTCGATAACCGCCTGCCCGCCAATGGGCATAATTTTTTCTTCACTGCCTTCCCGAGGGTTCATGCATGCACTCCAGTAATTTTTTAAACAATAAAAAACGGAATGACCCCTCGCAGGGCATTCCGCTCCCGAAAAATGTAAACAAAGTCCAGCTAACGACGTTCGCCGTATTTCTTCAAGAATTTTTCCACACGTCCGGCCGTGTCAATCAGCTTCTGTTTACCGGTAAAGAAAGGGTGACAGTTGGAACAGATTTCCACGTGAATGTCGCCCACGGTAGACCGCACCTGAAACGTATTGCCGCACGCACAGGTCGCCGTTCCCAGTTTGTATTCCGGATGGATTCCCTTTTTCAATGTCCAACCTCCTGACTTAAAATTTTAGCTTGCAAATATAATTTACCGCTGCCAGAATTGCAAGCGGTGTTTGAAAAATGTTCTCCTACGGATTGGAGGAAGTTTTTTCACACCTCGAAAGATGCCGCTTGCACGTCAGTGCTTTTCAACAAAAATGAAAGTGATTTTGTTCCAACGGTTCCCGTTGAAGCACTCAGGAACTCATGGAGTCGAGGAACTCTTCGTTGTTTTTGGTACCCCTCATCTTGTCCAGCAAGAATTCCATCGCCTCGATGGGATTCATTTCGTTCAGCAATTTACGCAGAATCCAGACGCGCGAGAGTTCCTTGCGAGAAAGGAGCAACTCCTCTTTCCGGGTACCGGAACGGTTGATGTCGATGGCCGGGAAGATCCGACGATCGGCCAGTCGGCGATCCAGCACAATTTCCATGTTACCGGTTCCTTTGAATTCCTCGAAAATCACCTCGTCCATGCGAGAACCGGTTTCCACCAGGGCGGTGGCCAGGATGGTCAAGCTTCCGCCTTCTTCAATGTTTCGGGCGGCGCCGAAGAAACGTTTCGGGCGGTGCAATGCGTTAGAGTCCACCCCACCGGAAAGAATTTTACCGCTGTGAGGCACCACGGTGTTGTGAGCCCGCGCCAGACGGGTAATACTGTCCAACAGAATCACCACGTCTTTCCCATATTCCACCAGACGCTTGGCTTTCTCCAGCACCATGTCGGCCACCTGAACGTGACGGTCGGCGGGTTCGTCGAAGGTAGAGGAAATTACCTCGCCCTTCACGTTGCGCTCCATATCGGTCACTTCTTCCGGCCGTTCGTCAATTAACAGCACGATGAGGAAGATTTCCGGATGGTTGGTGGTAATAGAGTTGGCGATCTTTTGCAGGATTACCGTTTTCCCGGCCCGTGGCGGCGACACAATGAGCCCGCGCTGTCCTTTCCCAATGGGCGTCAATAAATTCATGATGCGCATGGTGTATTCTTTGGGGCTGACCTCCAGATTAATCCGCTCCAGGGGGTAAATCGGGGTCAGCGTGTCGAACAGGGCCACCTGACGCTTCTTTTCCGGTTGTTCAAAATTTACCGCCTCAACCCGAAGTAAGGCGAAGAAGCGCTCGTTGTCTTTAGGGGGCCGGATTTGCCCGGAGACCGTGTCGCCGGTGCGCAGATCGAACCGTTTAATCTGAGAAGGCGAAACGTAAATGTCGTCCGGACCGGGCAGATAGTTGTACTTTGGCGAGCGCAAAAAACCGTACCCGTCCGGCAACACTTCCAGGACGCCTTCCGAGAAGATCAGACCTTCCTGAGCGGTCTGCTCTTCTAGGATTTTGAAAATGAGTTCCTGCTTTTTCAAGCCGGAAGTCCCCTGAATGCCCAGTTCCTGAGCCACCTGTACCAGTTCGGAAATTTTCAGGGATTTTAAAGATTCCAAATCAAGCATGAGTAACTTACCTCTCTCTATTTTAGTGAATGAATTTGTTTCCGGATTTCAGAGTCCCAACGTTTTTGGCAGAGTTTTTGGTGTGTCCGTGATGCAGCCTTTTTGAAGTAACTTAAGGTCTTTAACTTAAACGATTATTCAATTAAAATCAACTATTTTGTATTTTTTGTATGAACTCGCCTGCCAGATAGTGCGACCCAATAATCAAGAGCGTATCCTTCCGGGGAATTCGCTCAATTTCCCGGAAAAAAGCCGTTCGAATATCGCTGACACGTTGCACTGGAATCCGGCGTTCTTTCAATGTTCGAAACAAAATCTCGGAGTTCATTCCCCGTTCTGAAAAGTGTTCCACGAGGGTAACATCGGTTACAAACTGTTGAATAATATCGGCAATTTTCCGAAAATCTTTATCATGTGACAGACCTAAAATCGCGTGAATCTGTTTCTCGGGGAATTGTTGCCGCAAAAAGGAAAACGTTTGTTCAAATCCCTGCGGATTATGTGATACGTCCAGAATAGTTAAAGGTTCCGACTGGACGACTTCCAGCCGGGCCCGCCAGTGGGTTTTGCGGAGTCCCTCCCGAATCTGGGTTTCGCTGACGGGAAAATGCCGCTGCAGTGTAACGGCCCGCACAGCCAGCGCCGCATTGTGAACCTGATGCCGTCCTGCCAGGGGAATCTCCAGCTGAAGGAGCTTTTCTTCCCCGATTTGCAAATTGAACCGGCTCCCCTGCAGGGTGAGTTCCAGAATTTCGATTTCGCTTGCGGGATCGCATCGGAAAAAGGGACTGCCCAGTGCGGTTGCCTGCGCCCGTAACACGGCCAGAACATCTTCGTGTTGATTGTTTGTCAGGCAGGGAATGCCCGCCTTAATAATGCCGGCTTTCTCGCGCGCAATCTGGGTTAGCGTTTCACCCAGGTACTGCTGGTGTTCCAGACTGATGGGAGTAATGAGGCTAAGCAGCGGTTGGAGCACGTTGGTAGCGTCCAGGCGGCCGCCCAGACCGGTTTCAATCACCGCCACGTCCACGCCTTCTTCGGCAAAGTAGCGGAACGCCAGAGCGGTGGTGGCCTCGAAGAAGGTGGGGTGGATTTCTTCGATGACGGAGCGCATCCCCTCCACCAATTCCACAATGCGCCGGTGGGAGATGGGAACGCCGTTAATCCGAATGCGCTCGTTAAAATCGACCAGGTGCGGAGAGGTGTAAAGTCCCACCCGCAAACCGGCGGCCTGTAACATGGAAGCCAGGAAAGCGGCCGTGGAGCCCTTTCCATTGGTTCCGGCAAGGTGAAAGGAGGGCCATTTTTCCTGGGGATTACCCCAGAATTGCATGAGTTTGCGGGTGTTTTCCAATCCCAGTTTAATGCCCGATTTCTGCAGATCGTACAGGAATTGAGTGGTATTTCGGTAGATCGAATTCATGCCTTCAATCGTTTGTTTGGGGTAGAGAAACCTTCGTGACCGGTGAGCTGGAAGCAGTTCAAATGAGTTTCCCGATAATAAAACCCACCACGATGCCGATTAAAAAAACCACTGTGAGAACCCGGTAGTTGAGCACATCTTTGCTGAATCCCTTCTTAATGGCAATAACGGAAACGAAATAACCCAGCGCATTCAGAAGCCAGTACAATGGCAAAGCAAGCACTTTGGCAATTAGCGGGCCGACCACGGGAATGAGGCTAGTCAGATTGAGCAGGCCGATGAATGCCTGGCTAATAATTCCCAGAACTACGGCCAGAAAAGCGATGGCACGTTTGTCGAGCCCCAGCGCAATTCCCACCGCCACAAAGACAAGCAAAGCCGCCCAGATGAGAATAATCTTCCGGAAGGCAAAGAAAAAATCTTTGATCTTCCTCCAGTAGCGAAGAATGTTCTCCGAGCCCGATCCTTTTGCTTTGGAAGCGATCTGATCGTCCTCTTGGGGAGCATTCCTGTCTTTGTTTTGTTCAGTCATGTCGCTGATTCCGGGTCACTTCCATTATTAGATGAAATTCCCTTCCGGAGGTTGCGTTAAGCGGAAGAAAACGGACGGTTTTCTCCGGACAATTTCCGCCATACTCCTCCCGGGTTAATTTAAAATTCTTCTGGTTTAAAACAAAATTTTGTTTACATTTCTCTCATCAGTTTTTTCGTTCCTTGACAGTTTTAAAGGACCTGTTTAAATTGCAAATTATTTTTGACGGATAGTTTGAGGAGATTTTTTTCATGAAATACGTGCTTCCCCTTCTGATCTTCCTGCTCTTTCCTTTGTTGGCCGCTGCCCAAAATCATCTTTTAATTACCGAGATTGTGGTGTGGCCCTCGGAGGCAGAGTTTATTGAGATTTACAATCCCACCGACCAGCCGATTGACCTGTCCGATTATTACATCACCGATGCCACCTACGCGCCCAACAACACTTACTATTACAACATTGTTACCGGTAGCAATGCCGGCGGGGGCGGATTTGGTGATTTTCACGCTCGTTTTCCGGATGGCGCCACCATTGCCCCGGGCGAGGTGCAGACCCTGGCCATGAACGGAAGCGGTTTCGTAGCTGCTTACGGCAGCGCCCCGACTTACGAACTGTACGACACCGATGCTAATATTCCCGATATGCGGGAAGCCTTCAGCGGGTCCATTAACGGGCAGGGTGGATTGACCAACAGCGGCGAGGTGGTCATTCTGTACTACTGGGATGGCAGTAGCAACCTGGTAAAGGATGTGGATTATGTGGTGTGGGGAGACAAAGCCGAGGCGGTGGACAAAACCGGAGTAACGATTGGCGGCGAAACTTACCAGCCGGATACACCGATTAGCCAGCAAATTGCCGTACCATTGTATGACGGGAACAATCTGCACGCCGCCGGTAAATCCGTGCAGCGAATGAATCTGAGCGAGACTGATGAAAAGAGCAGCGGCGGAAACGGGATTACCGGGCACGATGAGACCAGCGAAAATCTGGCCGCTTCCTTTGTGGAAGGCGATCCCAATCCGGGCTCCGGAGCGTTTGTGCAGGTGGGCGATGGAACCGGAGTGGTGACGGTTACCCCGGCGTCCGTCGGAAAAGGGGAAAGCGGCATCTCCCTGGATTTTGCCATTGCTGCCGAAGGCGATTTTACGCTGGAATCAGTTGCGTTACTGGTTCCGGCAGGCTGGCAGTGGAGCCGCAGCGAAAGCGATGTCCAACTTAGCGGACCCGGATTTGCCACCGCCGTGCTGAGCGTGAATCAGGACACCATTCTGGTGCAGCAGGCGGTCATTACCGCCACCGATACCGGCCACATTGTTCTGAGCAATCTGACCGCCCCGGATCAGGACACCACCAGCATTTTTGTGGTGCAAACCGCTTCCCCGGGCGGTACGCTTAAAACCATTGCCAATAATCCGCGGGTGAAAGTGGGCGTGGGAGTAAAAGTGATCCCCATTGCCGAAATTCAATTAAACACCGATCAATTCCTGGACAAGACGGTCACCATTACCGGAGTGGTGACCATTGGTGCGGGCGTTACCACCACCAGCTGGACCGATGCTTACGTACAGGACAATTCTGGCTACGGAATTAATGTGTACCTGAGCGGTTCGGTGGACACCCGGTTGGTGCGCGGCAACGAGGTGCTGATTACCGGAACCATCACCGAGTTCCAGGGCATTACCGAGATAACCGATTACACCCTGGAGGTCTTGCGGGAAAATCAGCCCCTGCCGGCTCCGCTGCATTTGCAAACCGTGGAAGCCACGGATGTGCGCTGGGAAGGCACTTACGTGGAAGTGGAAGGCATTATTCTGGACATGTACTCCGCCGGAGGCGGTACCAATATTTCACTGGACGACGGCTCGGGGGGCTGTTTGTTGCGCATCTGGGATTCTTCCAATTTGAACTTAAGTGATTTCGCGGTGGGCGACACCGTTGTTGCCCGCGGCGCCATGGATATTTACCGCGGCAGCGCCCAGATTCTGGTGGCTTACCAGGAGGACATTTTTAAACCGGGGAAGTTCCTTACTGGCGACGGAGCCGGATTTGCCTCGATTTCTCTGCAGCAGGTAGAACCCGGACAGAGCAACCTGAACCTGGAGATGCGCCTCTGGAGTACCGCCACAGACACCCTTCGGACCGTGGAAATTTTGTTGCCGGTGACCTGGGGGTGGAGCGGTTCCGCCGATCAGGTGCAGCTTTCCGGTCGCGGTTTTCAGAACACCGAGAAACAGGTGATTCTGGATTACGATCAGTTAATCGTGAAACTAAGCAACTGTTTCCTGACCGAACAGGACAGCGGGATGGTGGTGCTGGAACAGTTCACCGCCCCCGCTTCTTCCCAATATTCCTATTTCTGGGTGAAAACGGCGGTGGAGGGCGGCACGCCCAAGTTTATTGCCGAAAGTCCCCGGGTAGAGGTTGGCCAGGCAGGCGACACCCTCTTTTACCAGATTCGCGATTTGCAGCTCAATTCCGCCCAGTTTACTGAGGAAGTGGTGGTGCTGGGAGTGGTAACCATTGGCGCCGGGGTGTTGCGCACCGACCGCACCTCCGCTTACCTGCAGGACGCCTCCGGACGCGGCATCAACATCAGCCGTGGTGGAGCGCCAGACACAACCTACCAACGGGGTCGAATTGTGATGGTGCGCGGCCTGGTAAGCGAGTACCGGGGAGTGACTCAATTGTCTCCCGTATCTGCTAAGGTGGTGGGAATAGCGGCAGAATTGCCCCCACCCATCGAACTGTCCACCCGGGAAGTCAACGATCCGCGCTGGGACGGCACCTGGATTCAAACAAAAGGGGT